>JBHADS010000051.1:0-8445 GCA_041855185.1 Lautropia sp.
CGCCAGCAGACGCTGGGGGTGGATGCGCTGGGGCAGGCCGGTCAGGCGATGTTCGAGATCGGTGAGCCGAGGGTGCTGGCCGGGCAGAGCAACACCGGCAATCTCGATCTGTCGGTGTCGGTCGAGGATTCGTATCTGCTGAAGGCGGCCGATTACAAGCTGTCCTTCGATGGCAGCGTCTACCGGATCGAGAACATGGTGAACCGCTCGTCGCAGGAGTTTGCGCAGCTGCCCACCAGTTTCGAGGGGCTGCAGCTCACCGTCAACGGTGGGGCGATGGCCGCGGGAGATCAGATCAAGATTCAGTCGGGCTCGGCCTTCGCCGGTCGGATGAGCAGCAAACTGACCGTGGCCAGCCAGGTGGCGGCTTCCTTCGCGCTGACGGCGAAGGAGGGGGTGGGCAACCAGGGGGGGGCGCGGGTGGCGCAGTTTCTGCAGCGCTCGCCGGATGCCAACTCGACCCAGCCGGTCACGATCACCTTCACGGCGCCGGACCGCTTCAGTCTGAGCGGGCAGGGCACCGGCAACGCCACCGACCAGCCCTATCAGCCGGGGCAGCCGATCACGGTCAACGGCTGGACGCTGGTGGTCGACGGGACGCCGCAGGCCGGTGACACGATCGAGGTCGGACGCTTCGTGGCACCGACGGCCGGCAACGGCAATGCCCGCGACATGTCGCTGCTGGCCGATGCGCCCTGGGTCGACGGCGCTTCGTTCAATCAGGCTTTTGCCTCGATGCTGTCGGATGTGGGCAGCCGCACCATGCAGGCGCAGACCTCCAGCAAGGCGTCCACCTCGATGCTGGAAGGGGCCAAGGCCGTGGTGGCCAAGAGCAGCGGCGTCAATCTGGACGAGGAGGCGGCCCGCCTGCTGCAGTACCGGCAGGCGTATCAGGCTGCGGCCAAGGTGATTCAGACGGCCGATGAGATGTTCAATTCGATTCTTGCGCTGGCGAGGTGATCATGAGGATTGCAACCAACCAATTTCGTAATCAGGCGGTCACGACGATGGTGAGCCATCAGGCCGAGCTGGGGCGCCTGCAGGAGCAGGCCTCGACCGGCCGCCGGGTGAACCGCGCCAGCGACGATCCGCTGGCGGTGGCCGAGGCCGAGCGCCTGCGTTCGGCGCAGGCACGGGTCGAGATCGAGAAGCGGGCGATGTCCTACGCCAAGAACCTGATGGCGCAGGGCGAGAGCGCCCTGGCAAGCGGCATCCTGGCGCTGCAGGAGGGCCGGGACACGATGATCAGTGCCGGCAACGCGATCCGCAGCGAGAGCGATCGTGCGTCGCTCGGGCAGAAGCTGATCCAGCTGCGCAACGAGCTGTTCACGCTGGCCAATCAGCATGATCACGAAGGGGGCTATCTGTTCGGCGGCTCCGGCACCGCGCAGATGCCGTTCCCGAGCGTGGGGGATTCGTACTCCGGCGGCCCGGGCGTGCGCATGAACGGCCTGAATGTGTCCTTCCTGATGAACCTGAGCGGTGAGGACATCTTCCAGGGCTTCGGTGCCGACGGCCGCGGCACGATCTTCCAGGAGCTGGACAAGGTGATCAATGCGCTGCACGACACCTCGGTCCCGCAGGAGGATCTGATGGAGGTGCTGCACGAGGGCATGGGCTCGATCGACCATTCGCTGCGTTCGATGCAGGTGGCCCGCAGCGCGTTGGGCGAGGAGCTGCGGATCATGGAGTCGCGCGAGCGGGTGATCAGCGCAGGCGAACTGAGCACGGCGCAACGTCGTTCCGAGCTGGTGGATACCGATTATGCGACGGTTCTGTCCGATACTCAGTCGCGCAGTGTCGCTTTGCAGGCGGCGATGCAGACTTACTCGCAGGTCTCGCAACTGACGCTGTTCAACTATCTCTGACAGGCTTTTCTGATGTCTTTGTCGAATCTGCTGATTGGCTACGGGCCACTGATCGATCGTGACCGTCGGATCATGGCCCTGCAGCTGCGCTTTGCGACGCTGGATGGGGCCGTGACACCCCTGTCGGCGCTGTACGAGGCGGTGGCCGATGATCAGCCGATTCTGTCGCAGACCCTGCTGATCTCGGCGCCCTGGGCCACGCTCGATGCGGGTCTGGCCCGGGTCGAGCCGGTGCCGGGACTGTGGCTCGAAATCCCGGCCGGGCAGGCCGAGCAACCCGAGAACGAAGCGCTGCTGCTCGAGCTCCAGGCCCGCGGCATGGGGCTGGTGCTGCAGGGGCGGCCGAGTGAGCGCCTGCCGGAGCTGTTGCTGCCGGTGTTCCGGATGGCGATGGTGGATGTCTGCGAGGACCGTCGTCAGCGGGGCGGTGGCAGCCGGGGCGCCTCGATGGTCTCCGGTGGCATGCGCCGCAGCATGGCGATGGTGCAGAGCGGGGTCCGGGATGTGCCGGCGATGGAGCGCGCCTTCGAGGCTGGCGCCTACGCGGTGTCGGGCTGGGTGATGCCGGTGGCCGTCGACGGTGACGCCGTGGTCGGCAGCGCCGACTACGCGGGTGTGCTGCAGCTGCTGAAGATGGTCGAGCGCGATGCAGCGCTGGCCGAGATCGATGCGGTGTTCCGGCAGGAGCCGGAGATCGCCTTCCGGCTGCTGAAGCACATCGATTCGGTGGGCTTCGGCCTGTCGATGCCGGTGCAGAATTTTCAGCATGCCGTGATGTTTCTCGGCTACCAGGGACTGCGCCGCTGGCTGTCGTTGATGCTGGTCAGCGTGAGCCCGGACGAGAACCGGCGACCGCTGATGCTGGCCTCGGTGCGGCGTGGGCTGATCCTGGAGCGGCTGGCGGGCAGGGGCGCTGATCGTGAGGTCAGCGAGGCGCTGTTCATGCTCGGCGTGTTCTCGCTGCTGGATCAGGCGCTGGGCCAGAGCTTCGAGCAGTTGCTGGAGAAGGTGCCGATGCCCGAGCCGGTGGTCGATGCGCTGATCCGCCGCGAAGGGCCCTATGCCCGGATGCTCGATATCGTCGAGGCGATCGAGCGCGGCCCGGACCCGGCGCTGCTGGGCTATCTGGACGACTGCCACATCAGTCTGGGCGAGTGCAACGCGGCGGTGCTGGCCGCACTGGCCGTCGCCACGCTCTGAGCGGCTGGGCCTGTCACCCTGGGCGTCCACCCGGGCTGCACGCTACAGCGCCTTCCCGGCACCACCAGCACTCCACCCGGCATCCCACCCGGCATCCCACCTGGCATCCCACCTGGCATCCCACCTGGCATCCCACCTGGCATCCCACCCGGCATCCCACCCGGCATCCCACCCGGCATCCCACCCGGCATCCCACCCGGCATCCCACCCGGCATCCCACCCACAACCCGAGCTATCCGTCACGGCCTGGATCGGGACTGCGGGAGCTCTGAATCGGGGCGGACACCCCGCTGCACAGCGCGCACCAACGGGTTCAGCATCCATGAGCCTGCCATGTGTGCGTTGCAGCATCCGACGGGTGAAGCCTGCCGGATGAACCCGGTTCTGGCTTGAATCCTGGCCGAAATCGACCCTCGACGGCTAACCAGCCCGCCGTATGCCCGGCATGTATTCATCCCCGCGCTGAGTCGGAACCGTGTGTTGGCCAGGAAGCAAGCCCCACTCATCAAGCGGGGCTGTGGTCTTTCTGCACGGTTGTGGCGGAATGCCGACGCCCGGTGTGTTTTCTTTTTCTTTGATTTGTAACTTTTAACGGGTGATTTTGTGGCTCAAGTGAAACAGTTTTCGCCTCTGATCGAACGGTTGTAAATGGCCGCCAATCGGCATCGTGATGGTCGAGGCGCGCGGACGCTGGTTCTGACGGTCGCTGCTTCGGAATGAGCGGTCGAAGCGCGCGAAAACCGCGTATACAAACTTGATATGGCGCTGTAGGCGGGCGAGGTAAAGTATTGAATTATCACTACATTGGCCGTTAGAATCCGTCGCGTGAATGGGAGGTCTCGGTAGGTATGGGTGCAGTGACGTGGATGTCCAGATTGTTGCTGGGCGCAGTGTTGGCGGCAGGCGTGGTTCATGCGGACCTGGCGCCGGCACAGGCTGCGTCGGCGAAATCCAGCGCGAAAGCTTCGGCCTCGAAAGAAAAAAAATCAGCTAAATCAAGCGCCTCCGCCAAGGTATCGAAGGTAGGTTCTTCAAAATCGTCCGCAACCAAAGCAAATGCGGCATCTGCCAAGGCGAAGGCACGCAAGGACAGCAAGTCGGCCCGTGCCACAAGCGTGCCTGTGCGCCGCGCGGCCCAGAACCGCTCGGCCGGCGCTGTCAAGACCGTCTCCACCGATCGCAAGTCGCGTCAGGCCGCGGTTGCGAGCAAGTCTGCGCGTCAGGCCGGCACGGCGAAGGTGATCGGCCACCCGCGTTCGGCCAAGGAACTGGCCGCGTCCAAGCAGAAATCGACTATTGCAACGCAGCAACGCAGCGGCACGACACAGGCCAAGGCGCGGCCGGCACGCAGCTCGGCCTCGCTGGCGGCTGCGTCGGCACGCCCGGCCAAACGGGCCCAGCCGGCCGTGTCGGCACGCAAGGTGTCGGTCACAGCCAGCGAGCGGGTGTCTCCGGCTGCTGCTGCCGTGAGCAGTGGGGCAGCGCTGGCAAGCATGCCGGCCGTGGCCAGCGGTTCGCTGGGCGAGACCATCGGTCTGAACCGGATTCCCGATCCGCTGGCGCTGCGTTCGAGCGTGGCGCTGGTGGTCGATCCGCGCAGCGGCCGGATTCTCTATGACAAGAACTCGTCGGCGGTGCTGCCGATCGCTTCGGTGACGAAGCTGATGACGGCGATGGTGGTGCTGGATGCCGGCCAGCCGCTGGACGAGAAGATCCGCATCGAGCCGATCGATCGGGATGTGGAGCGTTTCAGCAGCTCGCATCTGCCGGTGGGCTCGGAGCTGACCCGCGCCGAACTGCTGCAGCTTGCACTGATGTCCTCCGAGAACCGGGCAGCCGCCGCGCTGGCGCGGACCTACCCGGGCGGGCACGGCGCCTTCGTCGATGCAGCCAATCGCAAGGCCCGCGAGATCGGCATGTGGGATTCGGTGTTCATGGATGGCACCGGGCTGTCGGCGGCCAACGTCTCGACGGCCCGCGATCTGGCGGTGCTGGTGGCGCGTGCGTCGCGCTATCCGGAGATCGCCCGCTATTCGGTGGCGCCCGAGCTGAACGTGCGTACCGCCTACGGGGTGCGCACCTTCCGGACCACGAATCCGATGGTGGGCAACCGCCAGTGGGGTCTGACGCTGCAGAAGACCGGCTTCATCAACGAGGCGGGCAACTGTCTGGTGATGCAGGCCCGGGTCGATGGTCGGCAGCTGATCATCGTGCTGCTCGATTCGCAGGGCCGCTATGCCCGCGTCAGCGATGCGCAGCGCCTGCGGCGCTTCATCGAGGGCTGAGACGCGCTGAGGGGGGTCCACGGTCCACGGGCCCTTGCGGCCTGATCGGGCCTCCTGGCGCCTGATCCGGCGCCCGGCAGGCACTTGCGGTGATATCAAGACCGCGGGATGCATCCATCAAGACCGCAGGATGCATCCGCGTTTCAGCTTGTACGTCTCTGTTTGTACCCAAGGCCGCCCACCGGGGCGGCTTTTTGCTGGGCGGCTCAGCGTCGCAGGCGTCCCGCCTCGAAGCCAAGCGCTGCCGAGATCTGGGAGGCCGTCTGGCAGAGCTGCTCGACCCAGCCGTTCTGCAGAAAATCGGCCGGCGCCGAGATCGACAGACCCGCCACCAGATCACCGGCGTCATCGCGGATGCCGGCGGCGATGCAGCGCACCCCGAGTTCGAGTTCCTCGTTGTCGCGGGCAAAGCCGTTGGCGCGCACCTGGGCCAGTTCGCGTTCGAGCAGCGCCGGGTCGGTCAGGCTGTTGCGGGTGTTGCCGGCCAGACCGGTGCGGCTGATGTAGTTCTGCAGCGCCTTCGGGCTGTCGCTGGCCAGAAAGAGCTTGCCGACCGAGGTCAGATGCAGTGGCGCCCGGCCGCCGACGGCGCGGACCACCTGCATGCCGCTGCGTTCGGACAGGGCGCGCTCGATGTAGACGATCTCGTCGCCCTGTCGGATCGACAGGTTGATCGGCTGGCCGGTGAGCCGGTGCAGCTCGCGCATCGGCCCCATCGCGGCATCGCGCACGTTGAGGCGCGCCTTGACCAGATTGCCGAGTTCGAGCAGACGCAGGCCGAGCTGGTAGCTGCCGGTGTCGACACGATCGACGAAGCGGGTCTGAACCAGATCGTTGAGGATGCGGTGGGCGGTGGACGGGTGCAGCCCGGTGCGGCTGGACAGCTCTTTGAGGCTGATGGCCTGGGGATGCTGGGCAAGTACGTCGAGCAGGGAGACCATGCGTTCGAGCACTTGGACAGTGGGCTTGGCGCCCGCCGGCGAGCGCTGGCTGGAGGCAGCGCCCTGGCGGGGGGTGGGTATGGATGCTGGTGTATTTTTTTCTGGCATCACGTGGCGTTATGGATTGCGGTGCCAGAATTCGGGCGGCACCGTCCTTTCAGTTTAGCGCATTGCACAAGTGCTGCCGAATGGCGCGGCCCGCGCTTGTTACAAGTGAAGGGCCACGATATATCAATCCGCTGAAAATTTGTACGAGGTCGGCGCCGGCCTTGACTTTTTCGACAGCATCCTGTTCGGACATGATGCCACCGACGCCGATGATCGGATAGCCGGGGGGCAGGCCGGCCCGCAGCGCACGGATGACGCGGTTGGAGGCCTCGAAGACCGGACGGCCCGACAGACCGCCGGTTTCGTTGGCGTGGGGCAGCCCCTGCACGGCCTCGCGTGACAGCGTGGTGTTGGTGGCGATGACGCCGTCGATGCCATGACGCAGCAGGGCGCCGATGATGGCCTCGATCTGCGCTTCGTCCAGATCGGGGGCGATCTTGACCAGCAGCGGCGGATTGCGACCGATGGCTTCGGCCTGCTGGCGGCGTTCGGCGCTCAGGGCGCCGAGCAGCGCGTCCAGCTCCTCGCTGCCCTGCAGCTGGCGCAGGTTGGCGGTGTTGGGCGAGGAGATGTTGATGGTGATGTAGTCGGCCAGCGGCATGACGGCGCGCAGGCCGGTCAGATAGTCCTGGGTGGCGGATTCGAGCGGGGTGCGGGCGTTCTTGCCGATGTTGAGACCGAGCGGCGGCGCGGCGCAGGGGGCACCGCTGGCGCGGGCGCGCTCACGGGCCTGCCAGGTCTGCGAGCGCCGCACGTTGTCGACGAATGCCTGCAGGCCATCGTTGTTGAAACCGAAGCGATTGATCAGCCCCTCGGCCTGGGGCAGGCGGAACAGCCGGGGCTTGTCGTTGCCGGGCTGTGGCAGCGGTGTGACGGTGCCCAGCTCGATGAAACCGAAACCCAGGGCCGCCAAGCCGTCGATGTGCCGGGCGTTCTTGTCGAGGCCGGCTGCCAGACCGACGCGGTTGGGAAAGCGCAGACCCATCAGTTCCACGGGGTCGTCGGCCTGCTGGCGGGCCGGGTGCATCGATTTCGGCAGGCGGCCGATCAGGTCGATGACCCGCATGCCGAGGTGGTGGGCGGGTTCCGGCGGCACCAGAAAGAGCAGCGGCTTGATCAGCTCGTAGCTGGCGGCTCTCAGCTTGTCATTGTTGTCCATTGTCCGTTGATTCGTTGTTCCAGCGGCTGGAAGTTGCGCTTGTAGCGCATGGTTCGGGCCTGTTCGATCCAGTAGCCCAGGTAGAGGTAGTCGAGCCCGAGATGGCTGCACAGCGCGAGCTGCCACAGAATGCCATAGGTGCCGTAGCTGGTGCCGGGGCGGTCGGGGTCGAAGAAGGTGTAGACAGCCGACAGACCGTCGTCCAGATAGTCGATGACCGACACCATCACCAGCTCGCCGGCCGGCGTCCGGTATTCGACCAGGCGGGTATCGACCCGCGAGCGCAGCAGGTACTCGCGGTACTGCTCCTCGTCGTCCTGATCCATGCTGCCACCGCTGTGGCGGGCCTTCTGGTAGCGGATGTAGAGCTGGTAGTGCTCGGGGTCGAAGTGCAACGGCAGGATGCGGACGCTCAGATCGACGTGGCGCTTCAGGCAGCGCCGCTGGCTGCGGTTGGGTTTGAAGCGGGCCACCGGAACCCGTACCGGGATGCAGGCTTCGCAGTTGTCGCAGCGGGGTCGGTAGGTGAACAGCCCGCTGCGCCGGAAACCGGCACGCACCAGCTCACCGTAGTTGCTGGCCGTGATGTTGAGGCTGGGCTCGGCCACCTGCGAGCGGGCGAAGCGGTGCGGCAGATAGCTGCAGGGGAAGGCCGTGGTGACGTACAGCCGCACGAAGTGGGCCTTGGGAGGAGGGGAGTCGCTCATCGGCCCATGCCCCCGGCAGCGAGGGTCTTGGCGTCCGTATCCGGCCCCGATGGGGCTGGGCCTGCGTCCGGGTCCGTCGGGGCTGGGTCCAGCTCGGCATCGGGCTCTGTGTCCGGATTGGGGGGTTCTGGGCGAGGACCTGTGCCGCAGTGGTGAATCCGGGGCGACGAACCCTTC
>JBHADS010000052.1:0-7203 GCA_041855185.1 Lautropia sp.
CATCGCCGGCGTGGTGCGCAACAGTCCGGCCGAACAGGCCGGGGTGCGCACGGGCGACATCCTGATCGGCATCGACGACGAGCGCATCGTCGACACGACGCAGATGCTGAATGCCATCGCCCGACTCTCGCCCGGCTCCAGCGCGCAGTTCCGTTTCCTGCGCAACGGCCAGGAAATCGAGCTGCCGATCACGATCGGCGCCCGGCCCAGCCCGAACGAGCAGAAGGCGGCCGACAAGGCAGCCGAGGGCGCAACGGAAGGCCGCTGAAAGCGGATTCGCCTGTTCCCGAGATCACACGCATGACCCCGGGCGGTGCGGTGGATGCTTTGCGTTTGTTGATTTCCCCAGGTCACGTGCGTGCGTCCCTGGTCGCGTGGCCGTCGGGCATCTGAGCCACCCGACCGGCGTGGCCTCTGGCGTGTGCGGGTGCCTGCCCCGTCAGCCTGACCGGCCCTGACTTTCCCCGCCCCTGCCTGCACCTGCACCTGCACTGCATCTGCACAAGCGCTGTACCCTGCCCCGTGCCTGAGACCGACTGAGACCGGCCGAGACCGACTGAGGCAGTGGCACTGGCTGTGACTGTGGCTGTGGCTGGGGCGGAACTGTGGCAAGGGGCAGAGCCAGTCGTGCCCCCGGGCTTCAGCCGCGGCGCTCGCCCGTACCCGTCTCCGGATGTGCCGTCGATGCGGCGTTGCTCGGCGACAGCGCGTTTTCCTCGCCCGGATCATCGGGCAGGTCTTCGGGCGCCTGACTGTGCGCCTTCAGGAAGCTGCCCAGGAAGATGCCCAGCTCGTAGAGCAGGATCAGCGGGATGGCGAGCATGAACTGCGAGAGCACATCCGGCGGGGTCAGCACGGCCGCCGCCACGAAGGCGCCCACCACCACGTAGCGCCGTGCCTCGCGCAGCTGCTCGGGGCTGACCATGCCCAGCTTGACCATCAGCATCACGACCACTGGAACCTCGAAAGCCAGACCGAAGCCGAAGAAGATCGACAGCGTGAAATCCCAGTAGCGCTGCAGATCCTGCATCACGTCGGCGCCCGTCTTCTCGGCAAAGGCAAAGAAGAACTTGTAGGCCACCGGCAGCACGAACAGGTAGGCAAAGGCAATGCCCACCACCAGAAAGAACACCGAGGAGATGATCAGCGGACCGACGAAGCGACGCTCGTGCGCATAGAGCCCGGGCGCGACGAAAGCCCAGGCTTGATAGAGCACCCAGGGCAGCGACCCGAGCACCGCCGTCAGCAGCGCAATCTTGGTCAGCGTGAAGAACGCGCCCTCGCCCGCCACGAACACGGCTTTCGAGCCGGCCGGCAGCGCTTCTTCCAGCGGCCGGGCCAGGAACTTCATCAGATCCGGCGCGAAATAGAAGCAGACGAAGAACAAGGCCAGAATCACCAGCAGCGAGCGGATGATCCGATCCCGCAGCTCGGTCAGATGCGAGATGAAATTCTCGTCCTCGGGCTGCTGTGGTGCTTTTTTCTTACCCAACCATCCAAACATCAGCGTGGCACCCGGAAGCGAGGTCGTTTGAAACCGCGCTCGCGCTCACGCTCGATGCGGCGATCCTTGAGCCGCTGCCGCAGGCGGCGGTCTTCATAGACTTTGTCCCAATCGGTCGGCGCCAGCGGCTCCTCGGCCGAAGCCGATGCCGGGTCTGCATCCGGCAGCGACAGATCGTCCAGCAGCGCCGACGACGGGGATGCCGGGTCGGCAGCGAACGGCGAGGAGGAAGCGTCGAACGAGGACTGCAGGCTGTCGAAGGACGATTGCGTCGAGCGGACGGTTTCCTGAAAACCCCGCTCCAGGCTGCGCGCCGAATCCTCGACCTCGGACTTGATCGACTTCAGCTCGGCCAGATCGATCTGCTGATTGAAGTCGCTCTTCACGTCCTCGACGTAGCGACGCATCCGGCTCATCCATTGGCCGGCCTGTCGGGCCACCTTCGGCAGACGTTCCGGCCCGATGACGACCAGCGCGGCCACGGCCGCGATCAGCATTTCCATGAAGCTGATGTCAAACATCGGCTAGAGAAACCCGTGGAAGAAGAAAACACCGGCCGGGCAGACTCAGCCCGGCCCCATCGGCCCGCCGCGACGGCAGGACGGCATTCGCGGAAAGCAGCCCCCGCACGAGACGCCCCAAACAAGAAGCCGGCCGATTGATCCACCGGCCGGCCTCTGCCAACAAAGACGATCGACGCCTCATCTGCACGCCAAACGGGCGCTCAGCCTCAGACCTTGGTCTTGGCCTCGACATCGATCGTGTTCTGATCCGATGCCTGTTGCGACTGGGTGACACTGGGCGGCGGCGCCGAGGCTGCGGGCGTATCGGAGGCGCCATCCTTGACGCCCTCCTTGAAGCCCTTGATGGCCGCGCCGAGGTCGGTGCCGATGTTCTTGATCTTCTTGGTGCCGAACAGCAGCATGACGATCACCAGCACGATCAGCCAGTGCCAGATGCTCATGGTTCCCATATGAATGGACTCCTAGGTGTCGGTTGAGTCGAGGCAGCCGGAATGCCAGCCACCCCTGCAACCGGCGAAAACAGGTTGTTGCCCGGACAGCGCTCAGACGGCCCGGACGGGCTTGCCTGCGGGCGAGCCCAGGACATGGATATGCAGATGATACACCTCCTGCCCGCCGGCAGCCCCACTGTTGACTTGCGTCTTGAAGCCTTTCTCCAACCCCAGCTCCGTGGCCAGGCGCCCACACAGCGAGAACAGATGGCCGAGCAGCGCCGGATCTTCGGCGCCATCGAAGAGGTTGACCACGTGGCGCTTGGGCACGATCAGAAAATGCACCGGCGCCGACGGATTGATGTCGTGAAAGGCCAGCGCGTGTTCATCCTCATAGATCTTGCGCGACGGGATCTCGCCCCGCGCGATCCGGCAGAACAGGCAGTCATGCTCGACCGGCCGAGAAGCTTCCTGTTGCGTCGATTGGGTTGCAGCGCTGTGATCGGACATCGATGCCTCCTGAGTCATCCTGATGGGTCTGGGCAACCGGACCATGTCCCGCCCCTGTGATGCCGCAGCCGGCACCGGACTTTATGGTATCGCGTTCGGTCCCCGTGTCCGCCCCCGTTGGAAGACGATCAAGCACAGCACACTCAGGTTCGACAGGAAAATCGTCAGCAGATAAACGAAATTGATGTCAAGAACGGCGCTGAAATGCCAGACCGCCAATCCTGATCCCAATGTGCCGATAACCCACGTCGGCGAGGACTCTGTGAACGGCATCCGGTAAAGCTTCTTGAGAATGAGTGCAGTACCGACGACATCCACACCCAGATTGATCAGAATGGCGGCCTCGGGGCTACCGGCCAACAACCAGACCACGACACTGCCGAGTACCACACAGATGATCCACTGTTCGGTACGGTCGGGTTTATGTGCAATTCCCATGAACAGACCGGCAACGATGATGGCGATCTGGCAAAGCAAGCTCAGCCCCGTTGAGATCAGAATGCTGTACGAGCCTGTCTGCACCGAAGCAGCGATCGTCACAGCCAAGGACAGCGCGAAGCAGCTCCAGCCACTGACAGACGGCTTGATCCTTTTCCTGGCAATAGCCAGAAAATAGGGCACATACTGAACAGCGCTCAGAAACGCAATCAGATAGATCATCGACGCTCAGCCCAACATGAGCAAGTCCTTCCCGTGACCTAGTCCTTTGGCCGGGAGGCTTTCTCGTCCAGGCCCGAGATGCCTTCGCGACGCATCAGCTCGGCCATTACATCTTCGGGTCGTAATTCATGATGCGCAAGCATCACCAGGGCGTGGAACCAGAGATCAGCGGTCTCGGCGACGATCCGCGCCTTGTCGCCATCCTTGGCAGCCATCACGGTTTCGGTCGCTTCTTCGCCGATCTTCTTCAAAATCTTGTCATTACCGCCGATCAGCAGCTTTGCGACATAGCTGCGCGCCGGATCGGCGCCTCGCCGGGATTCGATCACATCGGCCAGTTGACCGAGCATGCCGGCCGACGCCGCGGCGGATGCACCCGCAACAGCGGCAGGGGCCGTTGCCGAAGTCGTGCCAGACGCGACGCTGCCAGCGGCCGCCCCCGCACCCGAAGCGGCGTTTGCCGCAGCGATCGTGTCGGAACTCATGACGAAATCTTTATGTAATTCTGCGTTATGAATGCAGGATGCAGATTGAATCCCGCTATTTGATGGCCAAGCGGCTTCTCCCGACGACTGCAGCGCCGGCTGCACGCCAGCCTTTTGGGTAGCCGCCTTCTCCGGGCCACCATCCCGTGCGGAGGCTGCCTTCCCTGCCGCATACAACTGGGCCGGATCGACCTTGACCGGATCGATGATCTGCCAGTGCCCTGCCTCGTCCAGCCGATTGAAGAAGCAGGACTCCCGCCCGGTGTGGCAGGCGACGCCGCCGCGCTGCTCGACCGACAGCAGGATCACGTCAGCATCGCAGTCGGTGCGGATCTGCAGCACCTGCTGCTGATTGCCGGACTCCTCGCCCTTGCGCCACAGGCGCTGACGCGAACGGGACCAATAGACGGCCCGGCCGGTGCGCGCCGTCTCGGCCAGCGATTCGCGGTTCATCCAGGCCACCATCAGCACACGATGGCTCTGGGCGTCCTGGGCGATAGCCGGCACAAGGCCGTGCTCATCCCATTTGATCCGATCCAACCAATCCTGGGCGGTCGCGCCCATGCGCTCCGTGTGCGTGCCGGAACTATCCACCGACTCATCCTCTTCTGATCAAAACACAAGCCGCCCGCACATCGGGCGGCGCAACACCCTGCCTGAAGCCTGCCTGAAGCCTGCCTGAAGCCTGCCTGAAGCCTGCCTGAAGCCTGCCTCGAGCTGCCTCGGCTTTCATCGCGGATTCTATGGGACAAGCGCCACGCAGCGAAACGCACGGGCCGGCACGCCGTGTGCTCAAGCCTCTTCCGGGGTGAACGGATAGCGCTTGTCGTCCAGCGCTGCCATGAAGGCGGCGTAATCCTGCTCGACCACATCGGCATAGGCCAGCGACCACTCGCCGATAGCCTCGGCAAAGCGGGCGTTGCCGGTGCGCCCCAGGTAGCCGACCACGGCCGCAGCGGTGGGGCTCTGGGCGTGTGCGCGGGCCAGCAGCCGGGCACACAGCTGGGCGTACCGCCCCACCTGCTCGGGCGAGAGCATCGGCAGGTCGATGCTGCCCTTCATGTCCCGAAACTGCCGCCAGTAGTAGTCCCGCCCGTCGTCGGCGCCGGTGTTCCAGCCCAGCAGCGGATCGGACACGGCTTGCAGCACCAACTGACGGGAAACGACCCGCTGGCCGTTGTGGGCCTGTGCGGCCGCCGTCCGGCGCCCGCCGCCACTGCGGCTGCGTCCCGCCGTCCGCCCTCCCGACACGGCTTTCGAGGATGCGCGCCCGGACGAAGCGGCTGCCGAGGCTGCGCCCGCCGAGCCTGTCGCGGCCGCCTCGGCCTTGGCCCCCTCCTCCGCCGCCACGGGGGAAGTCGCACGCGGTGCGTCCAGACGCCCCCAGCGTTGCAGCACCGAATCGTTGGCTTCCTTGTACTGCATGAACAGGGTATGCCCGCCGGGGTCCTGCAGCAACGCAATCCCACAGCGGGTGCCGACCGAGCCGACACCGACGACACGGCGTGCGATGTCCAGCATCCGGTACTGCGACATCAGCAGCGCCCGGTCGCTGGCCAAGGTGCCCAGATACTGCTCGAACATCTGCTGGACCTGCTCCGGCTCCAGCGCCCGGTCGTGGACCAGCAGCGGCGGATTGTCGAGAATCTGGCAGCCCTTCGATTCGTGCCGGGTGGCGATTCTCTCCAGCACGCGCTGCGAGGTGTTGCGACGGGCCTTCTTCATCGAGCGCGCCAGCTGGGCATCACGGGTGAGTTTCAGCAGCCAGTCGGCTTCGATCGAGGCGTAGAAACGCGCCAGGGCGCTCTGCCCCATCAGCTCGGTCAACGCCTGCTGATAGGCAAGCACGGTCTGTCGCACTGCCCGGCGCTGGTCCTTGGCCGAGCATTGCTTTTCGCGCAACACCAGCACCAGGCTCGTGCACATCCGCTTGATGTCCCACTCCCAGGGCCCTTCGCCGGCTTCGTCGAAGTCATTCAGATCGAACAGCAGCCGCCGCTCGGGCGAGGCATACAGACCGAAATTCGAGATATGCGCGTCACCGCAGATGACGAGACGGATATCGGTGCGCGGCCCCGCTGCCAGATCGGCGGTCATCACATCGGCGGTGGCCCGGTAATAGGCAAAAGCCGATTGGGACATGCGATAGGTGCGAACGCCGATCAGCTCGGGCACCCGGCCGACATGGGTGGCATCGATGATGGCCAGAGGGTCGCGGCCTTCCGGCAGCCCCAGTTCGGCATGCCGGCTGCGCGGCATCTCGGCACGCAGCGCCTTGCCTTCGGCGCGCGCGGTCTGCTGGTCGGTGGCAGGAGGAAGTACGGTATGGGCGTGGGAAAGCACGAAGGAACCTGATCGATGGAAGGAAAGGCACAGAGCCCGCCTGTGGCGGGCGCTGCACAGATCCGGGCGCCGCGCACCTGCGCAGCAGCCACGTCCCCATCCGATCGGGAACGATGAGCTGAGCCCGGGCGCCGCAAACACGCGAGCGGCCACCCTCGATCATACGGGCAAGCCCGAATCCGCCGTCCGATAAACCCGGTGCGTGCACCGCTGCCCGCCGTTGTCAGCACAGTGCCCGCCGCTTGCAGCGCAATACCCCCGCGTCGCGTCGACGGGTGCGGGGTGCGTGTGCCGGGATGCAGGGGCGCGGACGCGCAGGGTTGCTGCGCCAGCGCCCGTCATCAAGCCCTGCGGCCGGTCCAGCTCAGACCGTGCCCTGACGCACCGGCACGCCCTGCGAGGCCATCAGCGCCTTGGCCTCGGCAATCGTATGCTCACCGAAATGGAAGATGCTGGCAGCCAGCACGGCATCGGCACCGCCTTGGGTGACGCCATCGACCAGATGCTGCAGATTGCCGACGCCGCCGGAGGCGATGACCGGAATGGGCACCGCCTCGACCACGGCGCGGGTCAGCTCCAGATCGAAACCGATCCGGGTGCCATCGCGGTCCATGCTGGTCAGCAGGATCTCGCCCGCCCCCAGCTCGGCCACCTTGCGCGCCCAGTCGAGCGCATCCAGGCCGGTGTCGTTGCGACCGCCGTGGGTGTAGACGTGCCAGCCCCCGTCGGGCTGGCGCTTGGCATCG
>JBHADS010000053.1:0-3529 GCA_041855185.1 Lautropia sp.
CAGGTCTACGGTCCTGATGTCTGGCTGCCGGAAGAAACCCTCGATGTGCTGCGTGACTATGTCGTCTCGATCAAGGGTCCGCTGACCACGCCGGTCGGTGGTGGCATCCGCTCGCTGAATGTGGCGCTGCGTCAGCAGCTCGACCTGTATGTCTGCCTGCGCCCCGTCCAGTATTTCGACGGCGTGCCCTCGCCGGTGCGCGAGCCCGAGAAGACCGACATGGTGATCTTCCGCGAGAACTCGGAGGACATCTACGCCGGCATCGAATACGAAGCCGAATCCGACAAGGCCAAGAAGCTGATCGACTTCCTGCAGAAAGAGCTGGGTGTCGACAAGATCCGCTTCCCCGAGACCTCGGGCATCGGCGTCAAGCCGGTGTCGCGTCAGGGCACCGAGCGCCTGGTCCGCAAGGCCATCCAGTACGCCATCGACAATGACAAGCCCTCCGTCACGCTGGTGCACAAGGGCAACATCATGAAGTTCACCGAGGGCGGCTTCCGTGACTGGGGCTATGCGCTGGCCAAGAACGAGTTCGGCGCCGAGCTGCTGGATGGCGGCCCGTGGATGAAGCTGAAGAATCCGAAGACCGGCAAGGACATCATCATCAAGGACTCGATCGCCGACGCCTTCCTGCAGCAGATCCTGCTGCGTCCGGCCGAGTATTCGGTGATCGCCACGCTGAACCTGAACGGCGACTACATCTCCGACGCCCTGGCTGCCCAGGTCGGCGGCATCGGCATCGCCCCGGGTGCCAACCTGTCGGATTCGGTCGCGATGTTCGAGGCCACCCACGGCACGGCACCGAAGTACGCGGGCAAGGACTATGTGAACCCCGGTTCCGAGATCCTGTCGGCCGAGATGATGCTGCGCCACATGGGCTGGACCGAGGCTGCCGATCTGATCATCTCCTCGATGAAGAAGGCCATTGCCTCGAAGAAAGTCACCTATGACTTCGCCCGTCTGATGAAGGACGCCGAGCAGGTTTCGTGCTCGGGCTTCGGTCAGGTGATGATCGACAATATGTGATGTCGCCCATGCTGCCCGGTCCCTGATCGGGCAGTCGGCAGACGCCTGGGAGTCCGTGACTGGCTTCCGGGCGTTTTTTTTGGGCTCGTCCTCGTTCGAGGGTCGCTTCGCTGCGCGGATGCGCTCGATACGGAGGATGTTCGCACGGAGGCGGTACGGCGGGTGGTGGCTTAAGTTTCTCTTAAGCCAGGGGTGATTGAATGCAGCTCATGGGGGCTTCGATGAAGTCCTTCAGTGCCGGGACGCCTGTTCCGGCCTCGCTCAAATCTCGATCACATTTTCATCCTCTCAGGAGTTTCATCATGATCAAGCAAGCCATCATCGCCATCGCCGCCATGAGCGCCTCGGTGTCCGTCCTGGCCGCCACGCAGTGCAACGTCTATCCCGAAAGCGAAGTCATTCCGCAGGACAAGTTCCAGCAGCAACTGAAAGAGCAGGGCTACGAGATCAAGAAGTTCAAAGTCTCCAAGGGCAACTGCTACGAGATCTATGGCCGCAACAAGGACGGCAAGAAGGTCGAGATCTACTTCGATCGCAAGACCGGCGAAGTGGTCAAGAGCGAAATCGAGGACTGATGCGAGGCGGGCCTGCGGGTCTGCTCCAGCGCCTGTGATGCACGGGGCAGACCCGCGGAGGGTCCGCCACGGAAGGCGTCGGGGGTGATCCCGGGCTTTCCAGGTGCCAGCAACCCGTCGTCGGGATCGAGCCCAGGGCTTCGATTCGGCGGCGGGTTTTTTTGTGTCTGCGCAGTGCCTCAGCGCCGCTGGCTGCGGCGCTGCAGTATCAGCAGGCCGAGAAAGACCAGCCCGGCGGCGAGGCTGAGGTGGCCGGCCCAGCTGACCAGCCCCAGGGCGAGCCCCTGCGCGTCGATGGCCAGCGCCAGCGCGAGGCTCAGCAGCAGCCAGCCGATTCCGCGCAGCACCCGGCTCTGGCGCGGAGACAGCGCCCTGCCGAGCAGATCCTCCTGATGGCGGATCATCGCCAGTGCCAGCAGGCCGAAGGCGGGCAGGCTCAGCAGCAGGGGGCCGAGATGGTTCATCGTCAGCAGGCTCATGGGGCAGCGCTCGGGCGGGGGTTGATCGAGGGGGGCTGCTCGGCCGTTCTGGCCGGGTGCATCGCCGGCGGTGCCGCCTGGGCTGTCCCCTGCTCAGTCACGGCGCCTTCTGCCGCGACGGTGGGCTTGAGGCTGGTGCGGGCGGCCTGCGCAGAGGCGGGGCGGGCATGTGCCTTGGCGGCTTTTTTCGGGCCCGGATGGTGTGCGGTCCGCCAGGCCATCGCAGCCATCAGCGCCGCCAGTGCCAGCAGGCTCAGATCGAAGCCTGCGAAGCCCCAGTCGCAGTGACCCAGGCTCTCGAGCAGCCGGGGGCCGCTGCCGAATGCGTCGAGCAGCGCCAGCCCGGTCAGCAGTAGGGCTGCGAGCGCGAACTGCTCGATCCATGCCCGTCTCGGCGGGCGCAGCTGGGCATGCAGCGCCATCAGCCCCCAGACGATGAAGAACAGGTGGGCCTCCCAGTCGGTGCGCGCCGGCAGTTGGGGCGGCAGCAGCCGACTGCCCCAGAGGAAGGCGCTCATGGCCACGGGCAGGCCGGCAATGGTGGCGATGTTCAGTTTCTCGACCAGCCGGAAGCCGAAGTACGGACGCTCCGGGTCGGGCAGGCGGGCACGGCGCTTGACGGTCCACAGTACCAGGCCGCTGCCGATCATGGCGGTGCCGGCCAGCCCCAGCAGCAGATAGATCCAGCGAATCCAGAGGTCGGCGAAGCGACCGGTGTGCAGCGCGACCAGGACACCACGGGTCTCGGCCGCGGGCCTTACCTGGTCGCGTGCCTCCAGCAGCTCACCCGAAACACCATCGAAGAGAAGGTACTGGGGGCTTTCAGAGACACGGCCTCGGTCGGCGCGGCTGATGCTGATCCGGGCGTTGCTGCGCCCCGGATGGGTGATGCTGATCCGATCGACGCCTTCGGCGCCCCAGCGGTCAGCAGCCTGCTGCACCAGTCGGTCGATCCGGGCCAGCGGTGCACGCTCTGCGGCTGCCGTCCCGGGTGGGCGAAACTGACTGATCTGAGCCCGCAGGGCTGCCTCCTGCTCGGGTGTCCGCAGGGCGAGGTCTGCGCCCCAGGGCATCAGCATCAGCATGAGCGTCACCAGGCCCGTGTAGGTGATCATCAGGTGAAAGGGCAGCCCCAGCACCGACAGGCCATTGTGGGCGTCGAGCCAGGAGCGCTGTCCCTTGCCCCCTCGGAAGGTGAAGAAGTCGGCAAAGATCTTCTTGTGCGTGATGATGCCGCTGATGATCGCCACCAGCATGAACATCGCACAGAGGCTGACGATCCAGCGCCCCCAGATCGGCGGCATGTAATGCAGGTTGTAGTGAAAATGGTAGAAGAAGTCTCCGCCACGGCTGCGGGCTGCGGGCTGCAGCGTTCCGGTGCCGGGATCGAAACGCGCTTCTTCCGGGCGTTGCCGGGTTCTGGGGTTGGCCTTGGGCGGACGGGGCGGA
>JBHADS010000054.1:0-7934 GCA_041855185.1 Lautropia sp.
AGGATGCCGCCCCCCACGCCCATCATCGCGGCGTGCCAGTAATCGACCTGGTTCATCGGATCGACGTGGCCGTTGCGCATCGGCGCCAGCAGCCAGCGCAGTGCGGGCACCAGCCACGCATTCAACCAGTGGGGCAAGACAAAGGAATCCAGCATAGGCAAAGAATGGCCAGCAGAGGCCAGATGAACAGACGGCCGGAGGCGGTCCCGGCCGGGCAAACCTTTGATGATATAGAAGCCAGCCGCGAATGCGCGTCCGCCTGTGGGGTTTGGCGCGTCTGGTGCACGGATTCTGCGCCACCCAAGCCCCTGATTCCGTTGGGCGGCGCCCCCGGATCATGATGCCGGGTGGCATGGCCCGAGCCAGCCCTGCCCGGACGCACCCCGCGCAAGCGCCTGCGGGCGGGTGCGCGCGCCGGGCACAGGCGGCCCTGCCGCCACACCCGGGCGGCACGGATCGAACGATCAGCGGCGGCAAAGCGATAGAATCAGGGGTTTTCGTCGCCTTCCGGGCGCCTGTCGTGCTTCTATCGTGGGTGCAGATGCCCTGCCCCTGCCCGACGGCGCAGCGACGTATCCGATCGAGAAAGCCAATGACCGCCCACATGGACGAGCGCTACGACCCTCACGCCATCGAATCCCAGGCCCGTGCGCACTGGGACGCCAACCAGGCCTACAAAGCCATCGAGAACGATCCCCGTTTTCCGAAGGGCAAGTATTACGCCTGCTCGATGCTGCCCTACCCCTCCGGCATCCTGCACATGGGCCATGTGCGCAACTACACCATCAACGATGTGATGTACCGCCATCTGCGGATGAGCGGCTACAACGTGCTGATGCCGATGGGCTGGGACGCCTTCGGCCTGCCTGCCGAGAATGCGGCGCTGAAGAACGGTGTGCCCCCGGCCAAGTGGACTTGGGACAACATCGCCTACATGAAGCAGCAGATGCAGCCGCTGGGCCTGTCGATCGACTGGTCCCGCGAGGTGGCGACCTGCAGCCCCGACTATTACAAATGGAACCAGTGGCTGTTCCTGCGGATGCGTGAGAAAGGCATCGCCTATCGCAAGCACGGCACCGTCAACTGGGACCCGGTCGACCAGACCGTGCTGGCCAATGAGCAGGTGGTCGATGGGCGCGGCTGGCGCTCGGGCGCGCCGGTGGAGAAGCGCGACATCCCGATGTACTACCTGCGCATCACCGACTATGCCGATGAGCTGCTGAAGGAAGTTTCCGAGCATCTGGAAGGCTGGCCCGAGCGCGTGCGCCTGATGCAGAGCAACTGGATCGGCCGCTCGGAAGGTCTGCGCTTTGCCTTCACCCACGACATCCGCGATGCCGCCGGCGAGCTGATCGACGAGGGCCGGATGCATGTCTTCACCACCCGGGCCGACACCATCATGGGTGTCACCTTCGTGGCCGTGGCGCCCGAGCACCCGATCGCCCAGGTGGCAGCCGTCGGCAACGCCGAGATCACGGCCTTCATCGAAAGCGCCAAGGCCGGCTCGGCGATGGAAGCCGATCTGGCGACGATGGAGAAATCGGGCGTGCCCACCGGGCTGAGCGTCCGCCACCCCCTCACCGGCGAGCCGGTGCCGGTCTGGGTCGGCAACTATGTGCTGATGAGCTACGGCGACGGCGCGGTGATGGGCGTGCCGGCCCACGACGAGCGCGACTTCGCCTTCGCCCTGAAATACGGCCTGCCGATCAGACAGGTGATCGCCATCGAGGGCGAGCACTTCGATGCCGGGCGCTGGCAGGACTGGTACGGCGACAAGCAGCGCGGCGTCTGTGTGCACTCCGGCGAACTCGATGGCCTGGCCTATCTGCCGGCAGTGGACCGGGTGGCCGAGCGGCTCGGCGCCCTGGGACTGGGCGAGAAGCGGGTGCAGTACCGGCTGCGTGACTGGGGCATTTCGCGCCAGCGCTACTGGGGCACGCCGATCCCGATCATCCACTGCGAGGACTGCGGCGAAGTGCCGGTGCCGGACAAGGATCTGCCGGTGGTGCTGCCCGAGGATCTGGTGCCGGACGGCAGCGGCAACCCGCTGAACAAGTCCGAAGCCTTCCTGAAGGTGGACTGCCCCTGCTGCGGCAAACCGGCCCGGCGCGAGACCGACACGATGGACACCTTCATCGATTCGTCGTGGTATTACATGCGCTATTGCTCGCCGGACAACCCGGAGGCGATGGTCGATGCCCGCAATGATTACTGGATGCCGATGGACCAGTACATCGGCGGCATCGAGCACGCCGTGATGCACCTGCTCTATGCCCGCTTCTGGACCAAGGTGATGCGCGACATGGGGCTGGTGAAGTTCGATGAGCCCTTCACCCGGCTGCTGACGCAGGGCATGGTGCTGAACCACATCTATTCGCGGCGCACGCCCAAGGGCGGCATCGAGTATTTCTGGCCGAAGGATGTCGAGAACATCACCGATGCGCAGGGCCGCATCACCGGCGCCAAGCTCAAGAGCGACGGCTCGGCGATCGATTACGGCGGCGTCGGCACGATGTCCAAGAGCAAGAACAACGGCGTCGATCCGCAATCGCTGATCGACCGCTTCGGCGCCGACACGGCCCGGCTGTTCGTGATGTTCGCCAGCCCGCCCGAGCAGACGCTGGAGTGGTCGGACAGCGGCGTGGAAGGCGCCAGCCGCTTCCTGCGTCGTTTCTGGACCTTTGCCTACAACCAGTGCGAGGCCGTGCAGGCTGCGGCCGACACGGTGGACGCCGGCGGGCTGTCCGATACCTGGCGCGATCTGCGCTTCGAGGTGCACAGCGTGCTGAAGCAGATCCAGTACGACTACGAGCGCCAGCAGTACAACACCATCGTCTCCGGCGCGATGAAGATCCTCAACGCGCTGGAAGCCGCGGCCCAGAAAACGCCGGCCACGGCTGCCGCCGACGCCTCCGCGCTGCGCGAAGGTCTGTCGATCCTGATCCGCAGCCTCTATCCGATCGTGCCGCACATCACCCACGCGCTCTGGCAGAGCCTGGCGCTGGGCCGTGGCTTCGAGGACCGCGAGATCATCGATGCGCCGCTGCCGGCCGTCGACGAGCAGGCGCTGATCAAGAGCACGCTGGAGCTGGTGCTGCAGGTCAACGGCAAGGTGCGTGGCTCGATCAGCGTGCCGGCCGATGCCGACAAGGCCACGATCGAGGCCGTGGCTGCCGCCTCGCCCGATGTGGCGCGCGTGGCCGACGGCAAGACGCCCAAGCGCATCGTCGTGGTGCCCGGCCGCCTGGTCAACGTCGTTCTGTGAGGAACTGAAGTCATGAAGCCCACCGCCCTCTCCCGCCGCCGCCTGCTCCGTCTGGGCCGGGCGGCCGGCGCCGCCACCCTCGGCCTGGCCCTGATCGGCAGCGTGAGCGGTTGCGGCTTCAGACTGCGTCGCAACACCCGTCTGCCCTTCCAGAAGCTCTACACCAATCTGGCTCCCACCGGCAGCATCGGTCTGGCGCTGCGGCGCGAGATGGCCCATGCCGAGGGCAGCGAGCTGGTGCGCAATCCGAAGGATGCCGATGTCCGGCTGATGATCCTGCAGGAGACGCCGGAGCGCGAGGTGGTCGCCTATTCCCCCGAAGGCCGTGCCCGCGAGTACGAGCTGCGCCTGCGGGTGCGCTTCAAGGCGATGGACGCCCAGGGCAACGACCTGATTCCCGACAGCGAGATCGTGCTGCGCCGCGAGATCTCGAATGCCGACAACCAGCTGACGGCCCGCACCGACGAGGAGGCCATGCTGTTCCGGGACATGAGTTCGGACATGGCACACCAGCTGATGCGCCGGCTGGCGGCCATCCGTCCGCCGGGCTGAGCCGGGATGCGCACGGACAGGGGCAGACATCATGGGTAGCCGGATCAGTACCCCTCATCAGTTGCGGCAGGCACTCGGACGTGCGCACCCGCCACTGATCTGGATCAGCGGCGACGAGCCCCTGCTGGTGATCGAGGCAGCCGACCTGGTGCGCGCCCACGCCCGCAAGCAGGGCTTCGAGGAACGCGAGATCGTCGACATCGAAGGCCGCTTCGATCGCAGCGCCCTGATGGAAGCCGCCCAGTCACAGTCGCTGTTCGCCAGCCGCCGGCTGGTCGATATCCGCGTCAAGGCCAAGCCCGGCAAGGAGCTGGGCGAGGCGCTGGCCGAGCTGACGGGTTTTCTGGGCGAGGACACCCTGCTGCTGGTGAGCAGCGCCCGGCTGGAGCGCGCCACCACCGGCACCGCCTGGTTCGAGGCGCTGGCCAGGCAGATGCTGTGGGTCGAGACGCCGCGCATCGACGCCCAGGCGCTGCCCGGCTGGATCGCCGATCGGCTGTCGGCCCAGAAACAGCGGGCCGCGCCCGAGGTGCTGGCGATGATGGCCGACCGCACCGAGGGCAATCTGCTGGCGGCCCACCAGGCGATCCAGCGGCTCGGCCTGCTGCTGCCCGAGGGCGAGCTGCCGGCCGAGGCGGTGGCCGATATCGTGCTGGACAGCGCGCGTTTCGAGCTGTTCGGGCTGGTCGACAGCGCGCTGGCCGGCGAGACCGCCCGTGCGCTGCGGATGGCCCGTGCGCTGGCCGCCGAGGACGCGGCACTGCCGCTGCTGTGCTGGGCGCTGGCCGATGCACTGCGCAAGCTGATGCGCATCCGCCAGAATCTGGGCCGGGGCCAACCGATGGCCGGCGCGATGCGCGCGGCCGGCGTGTTCGGCAAGCGCGAAGCACTGATGCGCCAGGCGCTGTCCCGGCTCGATGACCACACCCTGACCCACCTGCTGCGGCAGGTGGCCCGCCTGGACCGGATGAGCAAGGGCGCTGCCGGCAGCAGCCCGGCACTCGACCCCTGGTTCCATGCCGAAACCCTGTTGATCGCCCTGTCGGGCGGTCATTTGCCTGCGCCAGCCGAGCTGACTTCCTCGCTGGCCGAATCCACGCCATGAACACCCAAGACACCCCCACCTATATGGCACGGCTCGGCCAGGCCGCCCGTGCCGCCAGCCGCGCGCTGGCCCGCGCCACCACCGCCCGGAAGAATCAGGCGCTGGAGAACCTCGCCACCCGCATCGACCAGGCCCGGGCCGAGCTGCTGGCCGCCAACGCCCAGGATCTGGACCGGGCGCGTGCGGCCGGCCATGACGCCGCCTTCGTCGACCGGCTGGCGATCACCGAACGCAGCATCGACACGATGGTCGAGGGGCTGCGCCAGATTGCCGCGCTGCCCGATCCAGTTGGCGAGATCAGCGACGTGCGCCAGCGCCCGAGCGGCATCCAGGTCGGGCGGATGCGGGTGCCGATCGGCGTGATCGGCATCATCTACGAATCCCGCCCCAACGTCACCATCGACGCCGCGGCGCTGTGTCTGAAGGCGGGCAACGCCGCCATCCTGCGCGGCGGCTCCGAAGCGATCCATTCCAATCAGGCGCTGGCAGCGCTGATGGCGCAGGCGCTGGCCGAGGCCGGGCTGCCGGCCGAGGCGGTGCAACTGGTGGTCACCACCGATCGCGCCGCGGTCGGCTGTCTGATCACCGACCGCCAATCGGTCGATGTCATCATTCCCCGCGGCGGCAAGTCGCTGATCGAGCGCATCAGCGCCGAGGCCACCGTGCCGGTGATCAAGCATCTGGACGGCATCTGCCACGTCTACGTCGACGAGTTCGCCGATCTGGACATGGCGGTGCGCATCGCCGACAACGCCAAGACCCAGCGCTACGCGCCCTGCAACACGATGGAGACGCTGCTGGTGCACCGGGCGATCGCCCCGCAGCTGCTGCCCCGGCTGGGCGCGATCTATTATCAGAAGCACGTCGAGCTGCGTGCCGACCCCGAAAGCGCCCGGCTGCTGGAAGCCGCCGAGATCCCCTCGGTGCCCGCCACCGAGGCCGACTGGAGCACCGAGTATCTGGCGCCGATCCTGTCGATCCGCATCGTCGACAGCCTGGATGAAGCGATGGAGCACATCGAACGCTACAGTTCGCGGCACACCGAGTCGATCGTCACCGACCACCATCCGAATGCGATGCGCTTTCTGCGCGAGGTCGATTCATCGTCGGTGATGATCAACGCCTCGACCCGCTTCGCCGATGGTTTCGAGTACGGTCTGGGCGCGGAGATCGGCATCTCGACCGACAAGCTGCACGCCCGTGGCCCGGTCGGCCTGGAAGGACTGACCACCCAGAAGTTCGTGGTCTTCGGCCACGGCGAAATCCGTACCTAGCCTGCCCTCGATCGCACCCGCATGATCGAAGGCTCGCCCCGTTCCGAACCCCTTTGACCCGCGAGTCTTCATGGAAGCCCAACTCTATCTCTGGTCGAAGATCTTCCATATCTTTCTGGTGACGAGCTGGTTCGCCGGCCTGTTCTACCTGCCCCGGATCTTCGTCAACCTGGCCCAGCTCAAGCCCGAGCCCAGCGCCGAGCGGGACCGCCTGCTCGGCATGTCGCGGCGCCTGTACCGCTTCATGACCCCGATCGGCATCCTGGCCCTGCTCACGGGTCTGTACCTGTACCTGGGTGTCGGCATCGGCCTGGGGCCGGGCAACGGCTGGATGCACGTCAAGCTGCTGATGGTCGTGCTGCTGGCCGGCTACCACCACAGCCTCGATCGGCTGCTGAAGCGCTTCGAGCGCGGCGAGCCGACCCGTTCCGAGACCTGGTTCCGGGTCTACAACGAGGTGCCGGTGCTGCTGTTGCTGGTCTCGATCGCGATGGTGATCATCAAGCCGTTCTGATCCCATGTCAGGCATCCTGCCCAATGATGTGGAGGCCATCGACGAGCCGGTGGCTTCGTCGGCCTGGATTGCCCCCGAGCCCTGCCGGCAGCCCGTTGCTGTTTCCCCTTTCGCCCTGCTCAGTCCCGTGTCCGCCAAGCCGTCTGCCCTCTTTCATTACTTCTGCCCCTGCCCCCGTGGCCTGGAAAACGTGCTCGCCCAGGAGCTGAGCGCTCTGGAAGCCAGCGAAGTCGTCGTCTCCAACGGCGGGGTCGCCTGCCGGGGGCCGCTGCGGCTCGGCTACCGCATCAACCTGGAAGCGCGCATCCCGAGCCGGGTGCTGCTGCGGCTGATCGATGTGCCCTGCACCAACGAGCGGGTGCTGTATCAACGCTGCCATGAGGTCGCCTGGGAGGCGTGGTTCAGCGCCCGCCACACGCTGCGGGTCGATGTGGTGGCGATCCGCTCGCCGCTCAAGAGCCTGAACTTCGCCACGCTGCGCATCAAGGATGCGATCGTCGACCGCTTCCGCGAGCGCGGCGGCGTGCGTCCCTCGATCGACACCCGCAACCCGGATGTGCGCATCAGCGCCTTCCTGACGGCGGACCGGCTGCAGCTCTATGTCGATCTGTCGGGCGAACCGCTGTTCAAGCGCGGCTGGCGCAGCAGCCAGGACCGGCGCGTGTTCGCGCCGCTGAAGGAGAACCTGGCGGCCGGCCTGATCGCGCTGTCGGGCTGGCAGCCCGGGCAGCCGCTCGGCGATCTGTTCTGCGGCTCGGGCACGATCATCATCGAGGCCGCCCAGCAGCTCTGCGATCGTGCCCCCGGCCTGGACCGGCATTTCGGCATCGAACAGCTGTCGATCCACGATCCGGCGCTGATGCAGGAACTGATCGACGGCCTGCAGGCCCGTGCTGCGCGAGGCATGAAAGAGGCGCCCCGCCGGCAGTTGTGGGCCAGCGATCTGGATGCCCACGCGATCGAGCTGGCGCGCACCAATCTGGAACTGGCGGGCCTGCCCGCCGATCTGGTGGATTTTCAGCAGGCCGATGCCGCCAGCGTCCGGCCACCGGCCGGCCCCGCCGGCATCACGGTCTCGAACCCGCCCTACAACGAGCGGGTCAGCATCCCGATCGAGCACTGGCGCGAGATCGGCCGCAATCTGCGCGAGCACTTCGGTGGCTGGCATGTGTTCCTGCTGACCAGCGACCGGGGGCTGCCCGGCCAGCTCGGGCTGCGCGAGAA
>JBHADS010000055.1:0-3460 GCA_041855185.1 Lautropia sp.
AGCAGCTGGTTCAGCGTCTGCTCGCGCTCGTCGTTGCCACCGCCCAGACCGGCGCCACGCTGGCGGCCGACCGCATCGATCTCATCGATGAAGATGATGCAGGGCGCGTGCTTCTTGGCGTTCTCGAACATGTCGCGCACGCGGGCAGCACCGACGCCGACGAACATCTCGACGAAGTCCGAACCGGAGATCGAGAAGAACGGCACCTTGGCCTCGCCGGCAATGGCGCGCGCCAGCAGGGTCTTGCCGGTTCCCGGCGGGCCGACCATCAGCACGCCCCGGGGGATGCGGCCACCCAGCTTCTGGAAGCGGGAGGGATCGCGCAGGAATTCGACCATCTCCTGCACTTCTTCCTTGGCTTCGTCGGCACCAGCCACATCGGCGAAGGTGATCTGGTTGTTGTTCTCATCCAGCATCCGCGCCCGGCTCTTGCCGAAGGAGAAGGCGCCCCCACGGCCGCCCCCCTGCATCTGGCGCATGAAGAAGATCCAGACGCCGATCAGCAGCAGCATCGGGAACCAGGAGATGAAGATCTGCATCAGCACCGACTGCTCTTCTTCCGGCTTGGCATTGACCTGGACGCCGAACTTCATCAGATCGCTGACCATCCAGATGTCGCCGGTGGACGGGACATAGGTGGTCAGGGTGCGACCGTCCTTGGTCCGGACACGCAGCGAGCGGCCGTCGACCTGGACGCTCTCGACCCGGCCGTTTTCGGCCTCCTTCATGAACTGCGAGTACGGAATGTCCTCGGCCCGGCTCTGACGGGTTTCGAACTGACGAAACACCGTGAACAGAACCAGGGCGATGATGACCCAGACCGCTGCTTTGGAAAACGCGTTATTCACCTGCTGTTCCTCGTGCTGCCCTGGGGCAGACAATCCTTGTATCGATTGATTCTATCGCTGTTGTACCACATTACTCAGGTATTTGGCCCGCCAGTCATCGGGAAGGCTTCAACCGCCGGCCCAGCAGATAGGTTTCTGCGGAGCGATCCCGCGATGCCTTGGGCTTGCGCGGCAGCACCGTAACGAAATGATCCTTGAAGAGCCGCACCAGCTGGCTGTAGCCGCTGCCATGAAAGACCTTGATCAGCAGCGCGCCCTCCGGCTTCAGCCAGCGACTGGCAAAATCGACCGACAGCTCGGCCAGATCCTGCATCCGGGCCGCATCGGCAATGCCCACCCCACTCAGATTGGGCGCCATGTCCGACAAAACAAGATCCACCCGCTCATTCTGCAGGCGGGCCTCGAGCTGGTCGAGGACGGATTGCTCCCTGAAGTCGCCCTGGAAGAAGTCCACGCCGGAAATCGGTTCCATCGGCAGCAGATCCAAGCCTATGATGCGCCCATCGATGGGAACCTGCACCGCTTCCCCACGGGCGTCGTCGGCCTTGCGCACATCGGGCGCCAGATGCGGCGCAGCCAGGCGCCGCCGGACGACCTGCGACCAGCTGCCCGGCGCCGCGCCCAGGTCGACCACGGTCATGCCCGGCTTGATCAGATGATCCTGCTCGTCGATGCCGATCAGCTTGAAGGCCGCGCGCGAGCGGTACTGGTGCCGCTGCGCCAGCTTCACATAGGGATCATTCAGATGATCGTGAAGCCAGGCTTTGTTCAATTTCTTGCTGCTACTGCTGTGCACGGTGGATTAGCCCCGTAGAATGGCTGTTTCTTGTCCTGTAAGTCACTCAAGCAATGCCTTCCCTCGTTCTCAGCAAGCCCGAGCGCAAAGCGCTGGCCGCACAAGCCCATTCGTTGAATGCCGTGGTCCTGCTCGGCGCCGCCGGCCTGAGTCCTGCCGTGATGCAGGAAATCGATCGCGCGCTCACTGCACACGAGCTGATCAAGGTTCGGCTGACCGGCCTGGAGCGGGACGAGCGCCAGCCCACCGGGGAATACATCGCCGACACCCTGTCCTGCGCGGTGGTGCAGATCATCGGCAATGTGCTGGTGCTGTTCCGACCGGCACCCGACGAGGACTGATGCACCCGGGAGACTCCCGGCGAGGCCCAATGATACTGCCTGAAACACCAAGGCCATCGCCGACGTGCCGCGCCGACGATGGCCTATGGAGCCGATTGAATCGGTCGATCGAGAACGGGCTGCCCGCAGTCGCGGCGCGATCAGCGATAGAAGACTTCGAGAATCTCGAATTCGCGCTCGCCGCCGGGCGCCTGGAAGGAGGCGACATCGCCGGCCGACTTGCCGATCAGCGCCCGGGCCAGCGGGCTGGCGACCGAGATCTTCGAGACCTTCAGATCGGCCTCGTCCTCGCCGACGATCTGATAGGTCACTTTGTCACCCGAATCGATATCCTCCAGCTCGACCGTAGCGCCGAAGACCACGCGGCCGTCGGCATCCAGCGTCGCCGGATCGATGATCTGCGCTGCCGCCAGTTTGCCCTCCAGCTCGGCAATGCGCCCTTCGATGAAGCTTTGACGTTCCTTGGCCGATTCGTACTCCGCGTTCTCCGACAGGTCTCCCTGAGCACGGGCCTCGGCGATGGCATTGATGACGGCAGGACGCTCCACCTGCTTGAGTTTCTGCAACTCATCCTTGAGCAATTGTGCGCCATGCACGGTCAACGGTACTGAGGACATGACGAGAAGTCTCCCGAAAAAAGACAAA
Source organism: Lautropia sp. (assembly GCA_041855185.1). GTDB lineage: Bacteria > Pseudomonadota > Gammaproteobacteria > Burkholderiales > Burkholderiaceae_E > Lautropia. The sequence continues at coordinate 2,631 of JBHADS010000055.1, forward strand.
GACCCCGGAACAGAGATTCCGGGGTCTGGTGGGCAAAAAAAATGATTGGCCTGCATATCTCGCGGCGCCGACGGATACGATTCGTCGACGGGCTGCGCCACGCCACAGGCCGGAGGCCGTGAGATATACAGGCCAGGAACGATCAGTTTACACGAATGCACCTGATCAGGCTGCTGTCATCCGTGAAGCCTGATCGGTTACACCACACGGAGCCCGGAGGGCGCGCCAGCCGCCTGCCGAACGGCAGGTGGCAACGACATCGGCGGCAGCCGGAGCAACCGCCTCCACCCCGAAGGCGGACCAGCAAACGGGCCCGGCCCTGAGCCCGGGCCGTGGCCCGGCGGGTTCAGCCCTGCGCTTGCGCCTGGCGCTTGCGCAGATCGGCGTGCAGCCCCTGCAGCGAATAGACCTCGGGGGTCTCGAGGGTACGCATGCCTTCGACCGCCGCCAGCGCACTGGCGATGGTGGTGTAGAAGGTGACACGCTGCGCCAGTGCCGTGGTACGGATCGCCCGCGAGTCCTGGATGGCGCTGCGCCGCTCCTCGACCGAGTTGATCAGCAGCGAGATCTCGCCGTTCTTCAGCATGTCGACGATGTGCGGACGCCCTTCCTGCACCTTGTTGACCGGCGTGACCGGGATGCCGGCCTCGGCGATGGCGCCTGCCGTGCCCTTGGTGGCCACCAGCGAAAAGCCCATCTCGTGCAGGGTGCGCGCCGCGCGCACGGCCCGCGGCCGGTCGACGTGCTTGACCGAAATGAAGGCGGTGCCGGAGGTGGGCATCTTCACGCCGCCCCCCACCTGCGACTTGATGAAGGCCGCGCCGAACTTG
>JBHADS010000056.1:0-9697 GCA_041855185.1 Lautropia sp.
CGCTGCATTGGGTCTCGTGGTTCAATGAACACCGTCTGCTTGAGCCGATCGGGTATATCCCGCCTGCCGAGGCTGAGACAAACTATTTCCGCAACCGGGGCGATCAGGCACTTGCCGCCTGACTCAAACCAAACTGCCTCCACGAAACCCGGGACCGCTCACGGACATCATTGACCGGTTGTCGCTTGTATCAGCCCGAGACTCTGGATCATTTCCTGTTCGCTGACAGCATCCGCGCTGACGACCGCATCTTTCAGAACGAGCTTGTTCTGCAGTAAACGGTCGAGGTTAACGTCGAAAGAGGCAAGTGTCGGATGTTCAAGAATGGGTAGGTGAACGTGCACATCCTTCTTCTGACCGATTCGATAGACACGGTCAGTGGCCTGCGCTTCCTTGGCGGGGTTCCAGTGTCGCTCTACATGAATGACGTGATTGGCCCCCACCACAGTCAGACCGACTCCGGCAGCAATGGGTGACATGATCAGGATATTGAAGCCAAGTCTGTTTTCGAATCGGCTAATTAGGTTCTTGCGTGTCAGGTCTTCTGCTCTGGTTGACACTGCCTTGGTGTCACCATTGATAATCGATATGTCGAGTTCGTAAATAAGATCCATCCACTGTTTCATCAGGCGTTGCAGCTGCTTGGTCATCATGAACAGGATAACCTTCTCTCCGCTTGAGCGTATGTGTTCGAGCTGGCGGACAATGGCTGATAACTTGCCAGACTCCGACATGATCTGTCGTGCATGTTGTGCGTTTCTCGGGAGAAGCTCAGTGTCCGGCTGACCCAGTCTGGGATGGAGTGAAATGGCGCGCAGCCGGCTCAGCGTTTGCAAAGCAGCGCCCCTGTTGTCGTCGCTGGATGAGCATCGTTCCCGGTGCTCCGTGAGTGCCTGATCGTAGGCTTTCAACTGGCTTCCCCTCATGACTGCACCTAGTTCCGGCGAGAAGACCATCTCGCCGTCAGGGTCATCAATACCTGTGTAGGTGATCTTTTTGGGAAGTCCTTTCAATTGCTCTTCTTTCAGTCGTCGAAGCATGAATCGCCCTACGCTCTCCCGTAGTTGCCTGCCGAGTCGAGTGCGTACCGCATCCCGCTCATTGTCACTGGCCTGCTTGATCGGAATCACCCAGGTATCGCGAAAGTACTTCCAGTCTCCGAGCAGTCCGGGTTGTGCCGTATCCATCAGACACCAGAAATCACCGAGGCTATTCTCGACTGGTGTGCCTGTGGCCAACAACTTGAAATCAGCCTTGAGTCCCTTGGCGGCACGGGTTTGCAGGGCGTTGGGATTCTTGATGTTCTGAGCTTCGTCGAAGATGATTATTCCCCAGTCTATCTTGCAAAGTGAGAACTGGTAATCGCGCAAGGTCTGATAGGTGGCAAGAACCAGTCGTCGCTCCATGTCCAACCGTGATGCACCTGCTTCCGGCCCGATATGCAAGGCATACCGGATCCCGTGCTGCTGTTGTTCAATGTCATTGATATCGAGCAATGAAGAGAGCTGACGGGATTCGTGTTCCACACCCCTGACTTTGAATCGGTTGAGGTCCCGGTCACCCTGAAGAACGCAGACATCCCGAAACGGGGATGAGCTGAAGGTTTTCTGGACTTCATCCTCCCAGTTTTCCAGAAGGCTGAGTGGTGCGATGACGAGAATGGGCTTCTCGGGTAGACCTTCATGCCGACGGGTGTTCAGATAATGGCTTGCCGCAACCAGGGACATGTATGTTTTTCCAAGCCCCATGTCGTCCGCCAGCAAGGCACCTTGAAGACGATACAGGTTGTCGTGACAGTCTGCTTGTGCTGCACCGATCAGCCTCAGCATCCAGTCTACGCCCTCTTCCTGATGAGGGTAAGGCTGACGCAAAAGGCTTTCCCATTCGACGTGGGCAGTCCGGGAGACTTGTCCAGACCTTGCCAGAAGCTCCGAGTGAATCTGGGTGGTTTCCTTGAGTAAAACGGTGACTCGCTCTGTCTGGGCGTTGTTGATCTCGGTGGGGTTAGACTCAGCGGGAGGAGAGTCCGAGCTCGGGTTCTGGAGTTCTTCTCGTTTCTGTTTAACTAATTTTTCAATCCATTTTTGGTCCGAAATGTCTATTCGTTGGTTGTCGAACTCGATGGTTTCGGCACCTTCCAGACGGGCGGCCTCCAGGATCTCGGTAAAGCGCTCAAGGTCTTCGACGGACTGGATGAGTCCACTCAGATTCTCTGGGGATTTTGCTTGTTCTTGAAGAGCAAACCAGTCGATTTTCCCGCTTCCCAGCCCACCGGTATCCAGATGCTCGATGCGACCAATTCCGGCGACTCGAACCGAGAAACCCATTTCCAAGTTTACGAGTGCTGCATCGAGAAAGGCGGTTGGAGTAGCGATAAAGTCAGCTGCTTTACTCGCCGGAATCCTCCGATTGGCGAAGACGTTGCGAATGCCTGCCATTCGCTCTTCGTCAATCAGGACAATGCGGTTGTCGACACGCAGAACTCCACCATTTGCATCGACTTCCAGTTGATGCCAACGCTTTCGCAGTTGTTCAGGCTTGGAGCCATCTCCCAGGGTTGGACAAAGTTCAAGTGATCCGTCCAGCATCCTCGTTGCTACCACGCCGATACCTTTCGGGATCAGAACCTGAAACTTCGAAAAATGGCTCAGGTCGATATTCATGCCGCTTCGGGCTGCGGTTTGCAGCATCGCCATCAGGCGAAGATTCTGGGCTTCACCTCGTTCTTCGTCGGGCAGCTGCTGATGCCGGTCCCAGGCTTCCAGCCCGAGTAGTTCAGCGGGAGTTAGGCGATACTGGTGATGGAAGCCGACCAGCAGATACGCTCCCTTTCGCTGGAATGCTCGTTCGCCATCATCGGTTAGAAGCGTCACGTCAACCCTAAAGGCGCTTTGTCCAGTGTGCCCTTTGACGCGAGTGATGAACCGGCCATTGAGCCGAGAGGGCAGACCCAGTACCTCCGCTTCGTCATCGTCGAGGCCGGCTGCATCGCTGGCGCTGATCCAGAAACCGTTTGCGATGGGCTTGGCACGCTTCTGCTCATGCAGCATGTTCAGCAAAGTCAGTTGGGCCTTCTGCTGGATGCTGCCAGTTTGACTGACCTGCTGATACTGTGAGGCAGACAAGTGAAAATTCAGTCCGTCGCTATCGGGTGTGATGTTGAAGCCTGGTTCCTCTCGTGGGTCCGTGGTCTGAGGGGCACCGAACAGGGATCGGAGGGTGTTGAGCAGTTTCATGCGAGTAGAAGAGCACTCAGGTGCTTGAATCAGTTTCGCTGAGTCGAGTGGGTGCGGTATTGGGCGTGACTGTGTCGTGAAGTTGTCTGTTGACCGGGGGAAGAGCGTTGGCCTTCAGGGAAAACTTCAGGAATGCCGTGAACCCGTTTCTGGTACTGATAGTCTTCCACGGAAAGCAGCTTTTCGATATCCAGAGATACACCCTGTTGTCCGAGGAAGGAGAACAGGGCGTTCTGCCATGTGCCAGGCCGGTGGACAATGTCTATGCATGGGCGTCGGGGGTCATCTCGAAGGTAACCATCCCGAAGCTTACTGGTGAGTTGATGGAACGTGGCCTCCTCGATGTGAAGATTGTCCACCCATGCTGCGGGCTTTGCCATGTATGCCCACAGTTTGAAACTGTGAGAGCCTTCGATGAGGTGAAATTGTCCGCAATCCAAGTAAATGACGGCCGTGTCCGTTCGATCAGCCAGTCTACCAATACCGTTTGCGAGGGTCTTGTCGTCCAAAGATCGAAGAATGTCCTGTCGAATGCTTCTCCCCAGGAAGAGGCGGGAGCTACGTACCAGATGGAGATCGAGCAGGCCTTCCATAAAGCGTTTCCGGGCAGGAAACATTCGCTGCAAGTCGGCCTTCCCACTTCGCTTTCCGTATAGCTCAACAGCTTGCAGAAACAAACGAAGATCCAGTCTCGACAGCCAGGCTCGAACCTTGCGGATTCGCTCTTCTCCCAAGGGGCGCCACCATTGCTGATAACGAATGCTGTCCGAGGGAAGTCTCGGGTCTCCTGCCAGCTTCAGGATGAAGGCCTGCCAGCATTCGGATGCCTGCTCACCGCTTCGGTCGATGACAATTTCAAGTGCTGCCAGACCTATCGTCCTCTTGTCCTCGAATGGAGCCAAGTGGACCTCTGGCTTCTGGATTTCATCCAGTACCGGATCATGCTCTCCTTCAGGGATGCTGCGAAGACGTTGAAGGTAGAACTGGGCACGACAGACGTCGCCGTATCTGCCATTGATGATTTCACCCAGTCCAAGTGCCTGAAGTTCACTGGCTAGATCCCGGTGCTCACTCATGCAGTGTTGGGCCAGCCTTGCCGGGCCGTCCAGCCGCAGCAGTTCAGGGCGATTCCTCAGTTCTGTGAGTGGGTCACCATGTCGAGACCCTGAACGTCTAAGGTGATGAGCTTTTTGAAGTTCGATGAGTAGGTTCTTCTCGAGGGTCTCGCGGAAAGTGCCATGATCGTCAAATCGGTCAAAATACTTGAAATAAAGCGATAGAAGCTGAAGGAGGGTGAGTCTGCTGACCCGGGGCTGCTGGCCTTCGAATAGAGCGGTCAACCATTTGCTGCTAAAGACCTTTCTGTCCTCATGGTGATCATGAAGCCAAAGCCAGCTTAGCGCCCGTGCACCAAGCCGTTTCTGAAACAGTTCGCGTGGAATGCTGGCTTTGTTGATGTGTGCTCGAAGGGTTTCGAGCATTTGCTCGAAGGCGTTCCCATGCCCGACTTTCTGGCCGGTTGCGTCTACCTTGGCGGCCAGCGCTTTCCATACCTGAAGCTTCATGGGAGGCCAGGGTGGAAGGTGGAGATTCGGTGAGGGCAGCTTCATGGCGATGCCTTGTCGAGACGGTCCCGGATGACTTCATAGTCCCGGCTGTCAGGTCTCCGGATCGTGAAACGGATGTCGATACGGCGGTTCCGTTGAAAGTCTCCTTCGGTCAGTTGCTTTTTGACTGCGGGTCGAGTTTCGGCGTAGCCACTCACCGAGAACAATGGTAGACCGTCGGCATTGATCAACCTGGAGAGTTTCATCTGAAGCGGCAATGTATCCTCCCAGAATTGCCACAGTGAGATGGCGCGAAAGGTGGACAAGCCCCAGTTGCCCTTGCCCATGAATCCGTTCAGGGGACGGTTGTCTGTATGACCCTCAACGAAAATCGTGTCGAGGAAATGGGTTCGATTGTCACGGGCGATGACTTCATTCAGCACTTCGCCAATTTCGCGTGCACGGGCCTGGTAGGCTGCGCTGATCTGGTACGAGGCAGTGCCAAAGCCCAGCAGATCATTCGGAATACTCATTACGGTGTTGTTCTGGCTGATTTCGACGCGAATACCCCTTTGTCTTAGCGCTTCGACCGCCTCATTCAGGATGGTTCGTCGAACCTGCTCTGCCTGCTTCAGTTCAATAATCTCCGTCTCAAAGCGGTCCTGCTTCTTCCGAAGCTCCTCCTTCATCTCCATCAGCTGAAGCATCATGGCGGTGGATGCCAAGATAAAGATAGCCAGCAGGCCGGACATGATGTCTGAGAAGGACATCCAGTAAGGATTGTCTTCTTCGCTGAATGAACGCTGTCTAAGCAGTTGACGCATTACTTCCGTTGCTCCAGTTCCTCAAGCATGCTTTGCATAGCCTCGATGGTGTGTACCATGTCCCTGGAAAAGCGGGCGGTCTGGTCGTTCCACTCATTCATTCGAAGTTGGGTTTGTTCGCTCACGGCTTTACTGTAGTTGTTCAGCCACTCTGCAGCCTGTGCCTCTACTTCCCGGATCTGGGTCTGAAGATTATGTCCTAGCTGCTGAAACTGTTGGCGGAGGTCTCCGAGGAAGCTTTGCTGATGCTGCTTCAAGCTTTCAAAGCCTTGGTGAGCTTGTAGAGCCCCTTGCTCGAAATGTCGGGCTCCACTGAGCAAAGTTTGCTGCAACTGTTGCATGAGGAGAATCTGGCGATTCATGTGGTCTGACACCCGATTGCTTTCCTGAATGGCAGCCTGAATCTGCCGGGTGGTTTCAGCGAGATTTCGGCTGAACATCTCGACAGTTCCATGCAGATTACGCGACAGTTCTCCCAGTTGGCTGGCGATATTGCCCATATGTTGACTGCTTTGCGCGTTGGCTTGGCTTGCTTTTTGCAGGTCTCCGAGCAAATGCTGGTGTTGGTCTGCCATCTGCAGGCTTTGTGCCTGGGTGTTTTGCACGGCTTCGGCAATACCGTTCAGCAATGCCTGTTGCCTGGTACTCAGCTCTTCGAAATCTCGGGCGTGGCATTTGCGGCGTTTTTGTTCGAGATCATCGAGGCTTCTCATCTGATTTGTAATCTCGACGGACAGGGTTTTGACTAGACCTGAAAATTTCTGTTCCAGCTGAGTTTCGCGCAGCGCTGCAGCTTCGGCCATCTGGGCCAGCTGCTGGTTGTAGCGCAGGGTGTTTTCCTGTTCCGACAGCAAACGGCTCTGCTGCTGGGTTTCCAGGCAGCTGAACAATTGCTGCATGTGGTTTGCAAGGTTACTGACCGCAGTGTTGACACTGGCGGCCGCATCGTTCATGCGCAGTGCCTGTTCATTGCCGGCTGAGTTCATGCCTGTCATGAAATCTTGGACCAGTTTCTCCAGCGCTTGATTTGATTGCTGGCTGCTCGAATCCACCAGAGATCTGATTGCCGGCCCCATGATCTCGTTCAGCGCGCTGGTGAGCGCGCTTTCGAGTTCCGTACTGAGCGTCTGGACGCTTTCCTGAAGGCGGTTGCCTATACGCTCGTGTAGCTCCTGAAGTGCTGTTCGGCTTTGCTCTCCGTCATCGGCGATGCGTTGTAACGATTCTTCAGGAGTTTGGCGTTTATATAGGGCATCTACGGCATTCTGAAGCTGGTGGACCTCTTTGCTGGCTCTGCCTTCCAACAACTTCATGAAGAAATTCAGGATGATGCTGAGCCCGACTCCCCACACCGAGGAACTGAAAGCAATGACGGTGCCGGAGATGAGATGGTTGATGCCAGCTTTCAGTGTGTCGATTTCTCCCGTGGAGCCGCTAAGGCCACTCAAACCAATAGTGAGGCCCGTAAAGGTACCAAGAATGCCAACTGCAACCAGAATGCCGGGCATAGCGTTGAGAAGCCGGTTCTCCGTCAGCTCGGGGGCAAGAGTTTTTGGATTGAAGAAGTAAGCAGCATCCAGTGTCGTATACAAATGCTGCTGGTCTGTAGAGGAGACCAGGCTTTTATCGAATTCGACCCACAGAGATGTGACGGTTGCGTTTTTGCTGTTTCGAGCTTGCTGAAGGGTGTCCAGGCGATTGAGGGCGACATTGGCTTCGGTTTGGCCCTCGATCAGATTTCTGATGCCTGTAAGGCTTTGCTTGAAGCGACGCAGCGCTCGAAAGAGCGTGTAGACGATTGTGACGCCAAAGATGAATAACTGGATGAGGACAAACCAGGCAGTCAGGGCGTCGTTGCCGTCAGTCAGGAGTTTGCTAAAGTCGGGGATAAGGTGTCCAAGCAGATCCAGCATGTCGGCTATGTGAGTGGCGTTGAAGGAAGGACAGTCCCGTGAATGTGTCTCCGGCAGACGGTCAGCTGCTTCCTACCGTCTGTCTACTGAGTATCATCTGCAAAGCGCTAAACCTTGGCTACATTTGTTGTGATACTGAAACATTAACGTGGGTCAACGCCCGGGTTTCTCACTGCTCCAAAAGCTCGCTCAAAAGCCGGCATCCCCTTCGTCTCAAACCCGTCGTCAGCCCGGCTGGCGAAGAGCGCCACGATGTCGTTCTTCAACACCCATTGATAGCCGGCGTCGGGGCCAAGCACCATCATCAGTGTCGAGAGGCCATCAGCCTGCATGGCTTCCCGGTGCAGGACGGTGACGGCGGCGAGCCTGTGGGTGATGGGGTGAAGGGTGCGTGGGTCGATCAGGTGAGACAGGCGCCGACCATTTTCTTTCCGGTACTGGCGGTAATTGCCCGAGGTGGAGACGGCTTGGCCGTTGAGGGTGAGGATCTTCTGGGCTTGGCGGGTGCTGCCGTCGATCGGGGCTTCGATGGTGATGCGCCACGGGCTGCCGTCCGGCTTGGCGCCCCGGGCGTGCAGCTTGCCGGTGACTTCGATCAGGTAGCTGTAGATGCCGAGAGCTTGGAAGCGGTCCGCAATCTGGTCGATGACGGCGCCGGCCTCGATGCTGTTGAATTCGATGCTGATCGGAGCATCCTTGCAGAGGTGATCGCCCTCGATGCGCAGGTGCTGAAGGCCGATGTAGCGGCGCAGGGTGGCAAGCGTGGCCTCGTCGGGCTGGTCTGCTGAGGGGGTGACGAGACGGGGGCGGCTGTACTTTCTGGGCTGGGTGGTGGTGTCTGGTAAGCATCCCCCCCACATTGAACTGAGTCTTTCGGGTCGGAAGAATCCCGCTCGTGCCCCCTGGGCACATTCGAGCGAAGGACCGACAACAGGAGGATCGGATGCAGGACAATGACAGGGCATCACGGCGTGGCCCCTATCCGAGGGCTTTCAAGACCGGGATCATTGAACAATGTCGCCAGCCCGGCGCTTCGGTCGAGGGCGTGGCTGAGCAGCACGGGCTGCGGGCGGCGCTGGTGTATCGCTGGCTGGCGCAGGATGTGCAGACGGTAGCGGACGGCGGGCATGCGCAGAGCAGCGCTCTGCCGGTCTTCGTGCCCTTCGAGCCCTTGAGCAGCACATCGGCATCTGCCATCCGCATCGAGCTGAGGCATGGCGAGGCCTCGGTGACGATTCACTGGCCGATGCAGGCCGCAGCCAGCTGCGGCGCCTGGCTGCAAACCTGGCTGTCATGATCCGGGTGGATCGGATCTGGCTGGCGACCGAGGCGCTGGACATGCGCTGCGGTGCCGACCGGATGCTGGCGCGCATCATCGAGGTCTTCGGCAGCGCCCGGCCGCATCATGCCTATTGCTTTGCCAACCGGCGGGCCACACGGATGAAGGTGCTCGTGCATGACGGCGTGGGTGTATGGGTGGCCCTGCGGCGGCTGCATCGGGGCAAGTTCATCTGGGCCACGGACGGCCAGCCGCCCGGCATCGACCTGGACACGGAGCAGTTCGGAGCCTTGATCCTGGGGCTGGGTTGGCATCGGATGGGCGCAGCCGGTGTGATCCGCAGGCTCTGAACGCAAGCGTCCTGAACGAAGGACGATGGGCAGCCGGGCGTGCATCCCGATCATCAGTGCCCTTACAACACATACAGACGCAACGCCCGCGTCATATGCCGGGGCCAGGAATCTGGCACACTGCCGGGCATGAAACCTGATGCCGCGTCCCTGAATGATCTGGATGAACAGCAACTGCGTGCGCTGGCGCAGTCGCTGATCGAGACCCTTGCGGCCAAGGACAAGGCGCTGTCGCTGAGCAACCTTCAGATCCAGAAGCTCACGCAGGAGCTGGCCATTCTGCGCCGGCTGCGCTATGGGCGGATCAGCGAACAGATGGACGCCCATCAGGGCCGGCTCTTCGAGGAAGACGCCCTGACCGATGTGGCCGCCATCGAGGCTGAACTCGCAGCCCTGCAGCCGGCTGCCGCACAGGCACCGGCCAGAAGCGCGCCGCGCCGCCAGGCGTTGCCAGCGGAGCTGCCGCGCACCGAGATCCGGCACGAGCCCGAGCGCACGCACTGTGGCTGCGGCTGCCAGCTTGAGCGCATCGGCGAGGACATCAGCGA
>JBHADS010000057.1:0-2526 GCA_041855185.1 Lautropia sp.
CCAGCTCTATCCGCCTGCCTGGAGCGGCTGGATCAGCGATCCGAAGCGGCCCGTCGCACGGGGCTGAGAGAACCACACCGGCAGCAGGACGGGGACAGCACCGGGCATCGCACCTCGGCGCCCCTGATGTCCCCCGACGGCCCCCCCGCACAAGCCCCCTGCCGCGCCCCTCGCCGAAGATCCTCGACAAAAAGGGGCGGCCTCCTGCTCAGGAGAAACCGCCCCCCGCACACGCAGTCAGGATCAGGTGCAGACTCAGCACCGGGCTCAGGAGCGAGGCGCTCTGGGCAACAGCGCCCAGAACCGGGCTGCGCCACAGCATGCTCATGCGCTCCCGGCGCACAGTCAGTCGTCCGGATTCTCGCGGATGAACTGGTGCACCTTCTCGACCATCTTCCGGGAACCGGCGAAGAAGGGGCTGCGCTGGTGCAGCTGGGTCGGCCGGATGTCCAGAATGCGGTTCTTGCCATCCGTGGCCAGACCACCGGCCTGCTCGGTCAGGAAGGCGATCGGGTTGCATTCATAGAGCAGCCGCAGCTTGCCATCGGGGTAGTTGCTGCCCTGCGGATACATGTAGATGCCGCCCTTCAGCATGTTGCGGTGAAAGTCCGACACCAGCGAGCCGATGTAGCGCGAGGCATAGGGGCGCCCTTCAGCCGCGTTGTCCTCCTGGCAGTATTTGATGTATTTCTTCACCCCCTGCGGGAAGCGCAGATACTGCCCTTCGTTGACGGAGTAGATGCTGCCGTCATCCGGGAAGCGGATGTTCTCGTGCGACAGCGCGAACACGCCCACCGAGGGGTCGAAGGTGAAGCCGTTGACGCCATTGCCGGTGGTGTAGACCAGCATGGTCGAGGAACCATAGATCACGTAGCCGGCTGCCACCTGGGCGCTGCCGGGCTGCAGAAAGTCCTCCAGCGTCACCGGCGTGCCGATCGGCGTCACGCGGCGATAGATCGAGAAGATCGTGCCCACCGACACATTGACCTCCACGTTCGACGAGCCGTCGAGCGGGTCCGTCAGCACGATGTACTTGGCATTGCGGCTGCGCTCGCTGTCGAAGCCGATGAAATTCTCTTCTTCCTCGGACGCGAAGCCGGCCACGTCATCACGGGCAAAGAACGCGGCATTGATGGTCTTGTGCGCAAACACGTCCAGCTTTTTCTGCTGCTCGCCCTGCACGTTCTCGGCGCCGGCATCCCCCAGGATCTCGTGCACCAGACCTGCCCGGTTGATGTCGCGGTTGATCACTTTGGCGGCCAGACGGATCGCAGCCAGAATGCCACTCAGACTACCGCGCGCATTCGGGTATTCCGCCTGTTTTTCGACGATGAACTCACCCAGACTCTTCATAGAGGTCTCCTATTCGAACTGTCCCTATTGTAGAGGTTTGCCCTGATACATTCTGTGAACGGTGGTACGTTGCACTCGTCCATCACGCCCCGATCAGCGCTCGCCCAGCATGGCGCCGCCGGGCCTGGCCGCCTCGATGCGCTGCAACCGCCAGCTGCTGTCGGGCCTGAAGCCAAAGGTGATATGGGCGCGTTCCCGATCGACGGGAATGATCGCCAGCCATGCCTTGTCGTTGCCCGGCAGTTCCCACTCCATGCCGGCGCTCAGACTGAAGTGGTTCTGAACGATCGCCTTGTTCGTCGTCGGCGGGCCCAGCGCATCGACCAGCACACGGGCCAGGGCTTCGTACTCCCGGCGCACCGCCTCGTTGCTCTGGGGCTGCTCATCCGCCTTCTTCAGACTGATCTGCAGGAAAGCGCCTTCCAGAAAGTAATAGTCGGCCCGATAGTCGAAACCCCCGAACTTGACATTGGGGCGGCTGAGCTGCACCTGGGCTCCGTTGATCAGGCGCCCGACCCCCTCCCGGGGAACCGCAGCAGGTACCAGCCTACGCACGCTCGCCAGCCTCATGCCACGCTGCAGGCCGGCCCAGGGCAGGCTCACTTCGGACGGCGCCGCGTTCTGCCGCATCGATCTGGCCGCCCCGACCAGCGGGGCCGCCTTGCCCGGTACGCCCGACATCGCAGCGCCGGTGCCGATGGGCGCGAGCGGCATGCGTGACTTGGCAGCCGCGGGAGCGGCAGCTCCGCCGCCGGCATCCTGCCCTTGTCTGGCCGCGTTGCGGCCCGCCCCCTCGCCCGGCGCAGTGGACGGCGCCTGACAGGGCACCGTCTGCACGAATGTACGCCCGTATTTCGAGCATCGATACAGGGTCTCGGCCTGCACGCCCGTCATAGGCAGCAGCATCCCCATCACCAGCAGGCAGCTCTTGATCCGCACGGCAGTCCTCCGTTCTAACGGCAGACGGCAGCGCCTCGTCCGTCCCCGGCATCAGGCACCCGCCCGATACCCCGTTGTACGCTGTCCTGTTGCCCCCTGGAAACACCTGCTGCCGAACGGCGAACAGGGCAGGATGGGTGGCAGCAGGCAGCGCCTGCCGGCCTGCCCTTGGCAAGCCCCGGCCCTCGGCAGCCGCCCACCGGATGATCAGGCGGCAGAAGACGGCCTGGGCGA
>JBHADS010000058.1:0-8586 GCA_041855185.1 Lautropia sp.
CGTGAGCGCTTCGATGTGCGCAAGGTCAATCGGGACATCCTGGAGACGCTTCGGTGAGTGCCGTCAGTGGGCAGTCGGCTCCGTACTCCGCCGTCCCGGGGGGGGAACACTGGAAGCGGGCACGTGTGGCCAGGCGCCGCGTGCGCCCGATGCCGACATGGTTGCATCGCTGTTTTCGTGCGTCTTTCGTCGTGTTGATGTTCCTGGCGATGGTCATTCCAAATTCCATCAAGCCTGCTTCGGCTGCCATGCTGGCGCTGACCGCATTGCTGGCTTGGCCATTGGTGGAGTTCAACGCAGCGTTCATGCGGGTTGTCCGGATGTACCTGGCAGGCGCTGCTGTCACGTTGGTCTACTTGCTGGTCGGGTTGCTTCACGGCGCCAGCGATGAGGCGTTGTTCCAGGTTCTGTTCATCTATATCGTGTCGCCGGCTCTCTGGCTCCTGATCGCCGGGGGGGTGATCGCTACCTTCCGCCCCGCTGCCATGGAACGGATGATGGCAGTCTACGCCGTGCTGGGGGCATTGACCGTACCGCTGTTCTTCCATCTGTTTCTGACTGGGGGGCCGCAGGCGGTGTCCTTCTTCATTGACCCCGAGCAGGCGAACGTCAACCTTCAGGATGGTTATGCGGGCGCAACGATGTTCGTCTACGGTACGCTGATCTTCATGGTCAGTGCCCTGTTCGCCATGCTGGCGATCGGTGTGACGCGGGTGCGATTGCTGTTGATCCTGGGGGTGCTGGTGCTGGTGGCGGTCACCTCGAGCCGCTCGGCGCTGATGCTGGCGGTGCCCCTGGGGCTGGTGGTCGGTGCGCTCCTGCGGCCGGGTCTGCATGGGCCGGCCGCGGCAGGGTGGGCGCTCGTCCTCGCCCGACAGCTTGGCCTCGGTCTGTTGGCGGCTCTGTCGTTCGTCGTGTTGCTGAGCGCACTGAGCGAAATCGATGTGCTCTATATCCTGAGCGACTTCTGGGCGGAGGTGACGGCCGGTGGTGGCAGCGAACGTACCGGCCAGGCCGACGCGTTGTTCGAGGGAATCGTCCAGACCTACGGCTTGGGCGCAGGGCATGGCATCGGGGTGGCCTATCTGCGCAGCGAGGACTACCCGTGGCGTTATGAAATCGTACCGTTGGCTACGGTCTACCGGGTGGGGGTGATCGGGGCACTGGTCTATGCATGGCCCTTCATCCGCTATGGCTGGGGGGTCTACGAGGTCTGGTGTCGGCGCCGCCTTACCGCATTCGATGCCTTTCTGTTCGCAGGTTGTCTGAGTGCTTTCATCGCATCCGCGACCAATCCCTATATCGAGGCATATACCTTTCATTGGATGTATGTGTTGCCGGTTGCGATCTTTCTTGTCCGGCATCCGGGGGAAGGGGCGGCACGCATGCGGCCTGTGCGGCGCAGCCGCCCCTTCCCGGTGGGTCTTGGGCTGTTCGACCGGAGCGTGCCGAAATGAGACGCGCATTTCTGACATCGATGGGTACGGCCGGTGTGGCCCTGCTGGCGCGGGATCTGCTGGCCAGGAGCCCCACCGGGCCATCACGTACCGCTCACCGCATCAGCCCCTTCGACTTCGGTGCACGCGGCGATGGGGTGCACGACGATACGCTGGCCTGTATCCAGGCGGCTCGGGAGGCCGATCGGCGTCGAGCGTGGCTGGTGTTCCCGAAAGGTCATTTCGTCATCACCGGAGAGGTGAGCATTTCAGGTGCTCTGGCTGGCGTCATAGGGGAGGGGGGGCGCATCCGGTTGCAGAGCAGCCAGGGTCGGGCCGGCCTGCTGATCCGGAATCTGACTGAGGTCGATCCGGTCGGAAAGCCTTTTCTGATCGCAGATCTGCAGATCGATTGCCGGGTCAGCTATGGGGATCAGGCCGCGGCGCTGTATGCGATCGATGTGCAGGGCGTTCATTTCGTCAACAACAGCATTCACAATGTGCAGGTCGGGCGCGGTATCTATCTGCGCGGTACGCGCACCCAGATGCAGGCCGATGGCAGTACGCCAGCGGTGGCCTTCAATGTGCTGCGCAACAATGTGATCGATCTGAATCCACTGCCGCGTCAGGACTGTTTCGGCATCGAAATCGAGACTGAACGGCTGCCGGTCGAGGGTGAGCATTCTCCACGGGATATCTGGTTGCGGCACTTCAGCCTGCCCTTGTTTCCGGTGCCAGCACATGACAATGTGCTCGAGGGCAACCGGGTGAGCGGTGGCTACTACGGGATCTCGTTTCTGGGTGTTCGCCGAAGTCTTCTGCGCAACAATGTGCTGGTCCGCCAGGTTCGGTCGATTTCGCTGCAGCATCAGTCGAATGCCAATCTGGTTGTGCACAACGTGCTGAAGGACTCGCTGTCCTCGTCGGTGCATCTGGCCTATGGCGCTTCGGACAACGTGGTGGGGGAGAACCGAATCCAGACGACGCGGGCGCGAGGCGAAGGCTTGTTGCAGGCCTATGTCCAGGCATCGCGGAACGATTTCTACATGAACGACGTGCAGGTGCTCGACGGGGGGGAGCCCAAGTACCTCATGTACTGTGGCGTGGCCTCCAACGAGAATGCATTCTGGTGCAATCGTCTGTGGGGGCGTGCCAGTCGGGCCTGTATTGCCATCGAATCGGCTTTCAACAGCCGGGAACAGCGGCGTAGCCACCGCAACTTCGGTATGGGGGATGGTGACGATCATTTCACCGATCGGGGGATGTATGGCATCCGTATCGTCGGCAACGAGATCCGTGCGCAGGGGGATACACCGGTTCTGACGCTGGCGCAGGTAGGGGACCGGCGTGGCGACTATCCGTTGCTCATGTGCGAGGTGCTCGGCAACCATGTGACCTGGAGCGGCCGGGGATTGCTGTTGGAACTGGCCGAGAGCAAGCCGGGAGCGCTGCGCGACATCGTGTGGCAGGGCAATGTGATCGATCCGGTGCCGGGGCGGCAGCAGCTGCAGTTGCCGCGGGGCGGGCGCCATTTCAGCATGGCCGTCGATCGGAGCACGAAATCAGGGCTGCCCGATATCTGAGAGGCTGGGACGATGAGGGGGAAGCTGGTCAGGCTCGTGTGCAGGATCCCGATCGGTGAGCGCGCCAGCTGCTGATGCAGGCCAGTGCCAGGGCATCGACGATGCTGCGACCCACCCAGCACCACGCGGCACCCTTCAGCCCATACTGCTGTGTGCTCAGGTAGAGCGCGGGCAGGTAGAGCGCAAGTTCGATGAGCTGCAGCGTGGCGCATGCGCGGACGCGGCCCTGGGCGTGCAGGTACGAGGTGTAGATCACCGAGAGGGTGTAGAAGAAAGCGCCCAGGCAGAGGATCTGGCCGAGCTGTGCCGATTCGGATGAGACTTTGTCGCCCATCCAGTAGTGCAGCAGCATCGGGAAGACCTGACTCAGCATCAGGTACAGCGCAGCTGCCAGCAGCAGCAGTCGGTTGCGCCAGATTCTGAACACGCTGTGACCTGCGTCAGCATCGCTCTGCAGGCGGGCGGTGAGCATCGGGAACATCACTGAAGTCACTGCCGAGGCCACCATCGTGCTCTGAATGACGACTTCAAAGGGGATGTAATAGGCCGTGACGGCCGATGCGGAAACGATCGAGGCGATGATGAAACGATCGGATTGCATCAGCAGTGGGTGAGCGATGTTGCTGACGGTCATCCATTTTCCGAAACGGTTGAGCTGCCGGCGAATCTCGCGACGTGTATGGTGCTCACTGGCCGGATCGGTGCCTGGGCGGGGCGGATTGACGCTCGCGTGCGCGGCTCGCCGTGCGAAGCGGTATTGCAGCAGCAGACCGATCAGGCGGCCGAGCAGCAGCGATGCCATCAGGGCCACCAGGGAATGGGTATACACAGAGATGAGCACCGGCGCGGCGAAGTTGGCGACGCCGAGATAGAGGCGAACCAGACTGGTGGCCCGAAAATCCTCGAAAGCTTCGCTGATGCCACGATAGAGTGCCGTCAGCACCTGTATCGGCAGCACGGCAATGACGATCAGGCTGGCATTCCTGAGTTCGGTATCGGATATGCTTTGGTGTCTGATCAGACTCTGTGTCTCGAAAGCGACGGCCAACAGACACAGCAGAGCACCGGCGATACTGTAAGTCAGCGACAGCCGCCAGGCTACCTGGATGGTGAGCGGGATGTCATGCGGTGTCTGCCGGCCGCGCAAGGCAGCCAGATACTGGGTCGTGGCACGACCGATGCCCATGTCGAGTGCCGAGGCTGAGCTGAGCAGTGCCCAGGCCAGCGCGACCACACCGAAGCGCTCTGGGCCGATCCGATCGAGCAGGACCGGAATGAACAGTGCTGCAGCCAGCAAGGGAGTGGCCAGACCGACGACGGACCAGATGAGTTTTGAGCGATACATCGGGGCGTTCAGTGTGCGCAGGCGTGCAGCAACAGGTCGGCCAGCCGAGGACCGAGTGCTGCAATACTGTACTGTTGTTCGGCAGCCTGTCGACCAGCTCGACCCAGCCGACTGCGCAGGCCGGGGTCGTGCAGCAGGTGTTCGATATGCAGAACCCACTCATGGGTGTCGGCTGCGCTGAAGCCATTGATGCCATCGCGGATGATGTCCCGGTTCATGCCCACTCCGGTGCCGACGATGGGCAGGCCGGCGGCCATGTACTGGATCAGCTTGAAGCCACATTTTCCCTGCTCCCAGGGGGTGTCATGCAGTGGCATGATGCCGACATGGGCAGATGCCAGTTCCGTTGCTTCCGTGCTGGCGTCCCAGACGATGCTTTGGCTCCGAATGTTTGGCCAATCGGGTGCAGGAGCACCGATTACGCGCAGTTCGATCGGATGACGGGCGGAGAGGTGCTCGAGGGCGTTGCGGACCAGCGCCAGATAATGGACGGTGGCCGGCGATCCGATCCAGACCAGCCGAAGAGGGTGTTGCCTGGAGATGGCTGGCTGTTCGGGCAATGGCTGAACGCGGTATTTCTCGAAGTCGATGGTGCTGGGTACGGTTTCGACCCATGCCGCGCCGGCGCGCCGAGCACGTTCGGCCAGGTAAGTGTTGCCACAGGTGACGAGCCGGGCGCCTGCCATCAGGCGGTCGATCTTGTCGCCCAGCAGCCAGCGGAGCGGTGCGAGGCGTGCCAGATCGTAGTTGTGGAAGATGGCGTCGTCGAAATCGAGGGCGTAGGGAATGCGTCGCCCCAGAAGAAGGCGTTCGAAACGGTAGGGGAGGTAGGGCAGCAGCTCCTTCTCGATCCAGAGCAGATCGAAACGACCCGCCCGGGTGATGGCGGGCATCTGTCGGATGCGCCGCCAGAGCAGTTGAATTTGCAATGCGGCGGTGGCTTCCCCACGGTAGCGACGCCGCAGGTAGTCATCGCTGAACAGTGGGAAGCAGGTCGTCTGCAACCCGGCCTGGTGCAGGAGGGGCAGGTACTGTAGAAAGCGGACCCGGGAAGAGGCACCCAAGGGGGCGTATCGAGCCAGCAGGGCGATGTTGGGCATTGGGGGCAGGGCAGTGGGGCCGGGGCACGCATGCGCAACGGGCTGGCGCTGCCTCGGCGGAGGCTGCGGACATCCTACCACTGCCTGTTACGGCAGATACCTGTATGGATGTATCCAATGTATCGGCTTGCAGTTCTCCAGGCTGCCGTGGGGGCATCGGGCAGCCCGCGTCATTGACGCGGGGGGGGGCGGCGCTTGAAGGGCCGGGCAAGCCGCTTGGAAACGACAGCGCCCTCGGAGAGGGCGCTGGTTCAATCAGAGAGGGAGCGGAGCCAGACGGTGGTCTGGCCGGATGAGGGCTCAGGGCTGATGGTTGGCTCCATAGTATCCCTGGCCATAGGATTCGCCATAGGCCGTGTATTCCCCGTAGTAGCGGCTGGCTTTCTCGAAGTCGTGGCTGTTCAGCACCACACCGAGCGTGCGGACATTGGCGGCTTCCAGACGGTCCAGGCCGCGGCGGATCAGCGGAATCAGGGTTTCGCCGGCTTTCACGACGTAGACTACGCCGGTGGACTGCAGGCCGATCGGCAGGGCATCGGACACCAGCTCGAGCGGCGGGGTGTCGATGACGATCATCTCGAAGCGCTCCTTGAGCTGTTGGATGATCTCGGCGAAGCGTGGACTCATCAGCAGGTCGTGGGCGTGTCGAGTCTTGTGGCTGCCGGCGGTGATGACCCAGAGATTCAGCTCGTGCAGGAAGACGACGCAGTTCTCGATCGGTTCGCCGGCGAAGATGTTGCTCAGACCTTTCTGACCGGCGGGGATGCCCAGCATCCGCCGGATGCTGGGCTTGCGGATGTCGGCGTCGATCAGCACCGTCTGCTTCGTGCGGGCGTGCTCGATGGCGAAGCTGCAGGCCAGGCTCGATTTGCCTTCACCCGGAATGGTGGACGTGAAGGCCAGGACGGGGCGGTCGACATTCAGCAAGGACAGGCGAACCCCGGTGAGCGCGGAGCGCACCGATTCGGCATACAGGGACTGTGGTTCAAGCTGCTGCAGGAAGGGAAGGCGCGAGGCGTCTTCGGGCGGCAGTCTGGGCGTGGCCACCAGCAACGGTGCCCCCAGTTTCTCGATGACATCGTCACTGGAGCGGATGACGGCATTGCGCTGCGCCCGCGAAATGGCGAGCAGGGCACCAAGCAGCGCGCCGAGTACCGCGGCCAGCAGGATGATCTGCGCTTTGGGCGGTTTGGCAGCGATGATCGGCGGCACGGCTGGGTCCACCAGGCGGGCGATCGGGTTCTGGAAGTCGGCGGTGGCGTCGGTTTCCTTCACCTTGGCAAGGAAGGTCTGGTAGATCTGCTGTGCGGAATCCACTTCGCGCTGCAGAACATTCAGGCGACCTTCCTTGCGGTTGATTTCCTGAATATTGCCCTTGGAGGTTGCTACCTCCTGCTCGAGCGCGCGTTCGGTCTGTACGGCCACTTCATAGGCTTTGGCCAGGCTGGCAATCACGCTTTCGGACTGACGGCGCAGCGTGGCCCGGGCTTGGTCCAGTTCGGCCTTGGCCGTGCGATAAGCGGGGTGGGACGGGCCGAGCGAGCCGGCTACATCCGCCATCTTCTGCTCGGCGGCGGATTCGGCCGCACGTGCCGCGATGACTGCCGGGTTATTGAAAACCTCCGGCACTTGATAACGATTGCGGACGCCAGGAGCGACCTGTTTGTAGATCTGTTCCGCGCGCGAGCGTTCGACCCGGGCCGCGATCAGACGTTCGGAGGAGGTGTTGAGCTGCTGGTCGTTGCCGCCCAGGGCCGAGTTGGGGATTGCGACCAGGCCGATTTCCTCGCGGTAGGACTGCAGCGCGGATTCGGCACTTTCCAAGTCTGCTCGCAGCTGATTCAGACGCTCGTTCAGCCAGCGGCTGGCTGTCTGCTGCATGTCGAAGCGGGCGTCGAGGTCCGCGGTGATGTAGGACTCGGCTGTCTGATTGGCAATCCGGGCCGCCAGGACGGGGTCTGAGGACTCGTAGCGGATCTGTACGAGCTGGCTGTTCTTGACGGGCACCACGTCCAGGTTGGCGCGATAGCGGGCCAGCACTTCTTCTTCCAGCGCTTCGCCAGGGGTCTGGCCCCGTGCCATGCCGTCGGCTGCTTCGGTCTGGCCTGCTCCGGTCTGCTCGGGGGGGCCTTCTTTGTTGAACAGCGGGTTGTTGATCAGGTTCAGGCTCTTGATCACCCGGATACCGACTTCACGCGAGCGCATGAATTCTGCCTGGGTCTGGAAGAACTCGCGGCTGCCGGCGGCCACGCCATAGATTTCCTCGAAGGAAATGACGTTGCGTTTGGAGTTCTCCACCAGAATCGTCGCGCTGGCCCGGTAGATGGGCGTCATCATGTTGACGACAACCATTGCCGCGACGGTCGCCACTGCGGCCACACCCAGGACCAGCCATTTCTGTTCGCGGATCGAGCCCAGGTAGGTGCTCAGTGATGGCGGTGCATGACGTGGGTTGGCGGCTCGACGCGGGTTGTCGGGCGCGTCGGCGTCCGGGTAGTCTTCGTTGGGAAACGGGTGGGACATATTCATGGTGGCTATGCTGCAGACGAGAGGCGGGCACACGCAGGTGCCTGGATCAGGAGCCGAGTGTGCTTGGCTGATGCCGGCCTGGAGGGCACAACCCCTGGGGCCGGACATGCGTTCGGGAGGCCAGAATCCGCCTCGGCCGCGGAATACAGAATTATGCCGTCAACGCCGAGAAGCGTAGATGCTTGACAGAGGGGCAAGACGAGCCTTCGGGTGGAGGACAAAGTTTCCGAATCATACTCCATGAGGCTCGTCGTAAAGACATTCCGGCACTGACAGAGAAGGTTGTATCTTTGTGGATATTTTTTGTAACTTGTTTCTCGATGTGTCTTCTGGGGTTTATGTTGTCTGGAGCTGCCGTTTTCTCTATGCTAGTGCATGTCATGAACGTAATCATGCACCGAATCAGACCCTGTGGGCGCACAGAGCAGGGGTCCGCGGTATCTCGGCCTGTCGGGTCGAGCGGTTGGGCCCGTCGCCGAGTGCCTGCAGGGTCTTTTCCTTCGGGATGGCTTGCGCTGTGTGGATGTCTGGCAGCCGGCGAGCTGCTCTGATCGATGCAGGGGGCATGGGACGCGCCTGATGGCGTGTCTGTA
>JBHADS010000059.1:0-3545 GCA_041855185.1 Lautropia sp.
GGCTCGCGCCGGTGCGCAGCCGCGAAGAAGCTTGCGCGCGCCGGTGAAGGCGTGTCTATTGGGGCTTGCCCGCTTCGCCCGTTGCTCACGGGAGGGCGGACGAATAAGAGTTCTTTCAGCTGCTGTTGTCGAAAAAAGCCAGTCGGATGTCGGTGTCGATCTCGGCGCCCGTTCGGTGAGCCCGGCGAAGCACCTGCCACCAGTAGCGGTAGCTGGCCCGGTCGTGGAGCTGATCATCGTGGCGGATCGGCCCCCAATCCACGCGCTGAGCCGCCAGCAGGATGTCGCCGGCACGGCGGATCTCGTGATGACTGGGGCGGAAGGCGGCAACGATCGGCAGCACCTGCGCCGGGTGGATGCTCCATTTGCGCTGGAAGCCGAAATCGCGTGCTGCGCGCTGCGCATCGCGGCCGGCTGCCTCTCCATCGCCGATGCGCAGGGTGACGCTGTGCGTGGCGATCTTGCCGTGCGCATGCGCAGCCATCGAAATATCGGTCAGCGCACGATTCAGCAACGGATGATCGAACTGGCGGTCGTCGTGCAGCGCGTCGGCCTCGACGGCGCCCTCGAAGCTGCTCACATAGTCCATCAGGCCGAAGCACAGCGCCTCGACGCGCGGATGGGCAGCCAGCGCGGGCAGGGCGGCCAACGCTGCCGGGCTTTCGATCAGCACCTGAAAGGGAATCGGTCGTTCGATGCCGAATCGTTCCTCGAGCGTCCGGCAGTATCGGTCCGCCTGTTCGACCTGCTCGATCCTTTCGATCTTCGGCAGGGTCAGGAAGGCGACGCGCCGTCCGGCGCGCTCGAGCAGGATGTCGAGTTCCTGCGGGAACACCGGGTGGTCGACGGGGTGGGGACGAACACCCACCCGGTCGAAACGGTTGTCGGGGCTGTCGACGGCCTCGGCGATCTGGCGGATGTGCGCGATCTCCTGGCCGACCCGTGCGCCGTCCTCGCAGTCGGCCGTGACATCGAGAATCGGACCCAGCCTGGCCTGCAATGCCAGCGACTTGGCCAGCAGATCGAGCCGGCCGCTGTAATGGTCGCAGACGGGCAGGCTCAGGCGCTGGGCCTGGTCTCGATACAGCACCGCGTCGGGGTGCATCTTCACGGCCTCCGGGTGGGTTCCGGTCAGCCGACCAGGTGCTTGACGCCGTCGCGCTCGCCGAGCAGCTCGTCGAGGGTGGCGGTCATCCGCTCGCGGCTGAAGGCGTCGATTTCCAGGCCTTCGACCAGCTTGTACTCGCCGTTCTCGCAGGTGACCGGGAAGCCGTAGACGATGTCCGCCGGGATGTCGTAGTCACCCTGCGAGGGCACACCCATCGTCACCCACTTGCCGTTGGTGCCGAGCGCCCAGTCGCGCATGTGGTCGATGGCGGCGTTGGCTGCCGAGGCGGCCGACGACAGGCCACGGGCCTCGATGATGGCGGCGCCGCGCTTGCCGACGGTGGGGATGAACACGTCCTTGACCCAGGCGTCGTCATTGACCAGCTTCGGCATGGCGTCGCCGTTGCTGGTGGCAAAACGGATGTCCGGATACATCGTCGGCGAGTGGTTGCCCCAGACCACCAGTTTCTCGATCGAATCGACCGAGCGGCCGGTCTTGCCCGCGAGTTGCGACAGCGCACGGTTGTGGTCCAGACGCAGCATGGCGGTGAAATTCTTCTTCGGCAGGTCGGGCGCCGACTTCATCGCGATGTAGGCATTGGTGTTGGCGGGGTTGCCGACCACCAGCACTTTCACGTCACGGCTGGCGTGGTCGTTCAGCGCCTTGCCCTGAACCGTGAAGATGGCGCCATTGGCCTCGAGCAGGTCCTTGCGCTCCATGCCTTTCGAGCGGGGACGTGCACCGACCAGCAGCGCATAGTCGGCGTCCTTGAAGGCGACGTTCGGATCGTCGGTGACGACCACGCCGGCCAGCAGCGGGAAGGCGCAGTCTTCCAGTTCCATCACCACCCCCTTGACGGCGGGCAGCGCAGGCGTGATGTCCAGCAACTGCAGGATGACGGGTTGATCCTTGCCCAGCATGTCGCCGTTGGCGATGCGGAACAGCAGCGAATAACCGATCTGACCGGCCGCGCCGGTGACTGCCACGCGTTTTGGAGCTTTCATGTGAAGTGCTTCCTGAAAAGTTGAAGGGTTGAACGGAATCCTGGCTCGACCGGCAGAAGGGGGTCATGCACGCGCGGGGGCGAATCCGTGCAACACCTTCCAAGCCGGACGCTTGGGCTTGCAACCGTTAATTTACGCCAGTGCCGCGCGCCTGCAAACAGGGCGAGTCTAACCAAAGCGGCCGGATGAATCCGTGCCGCAAAGGGCACCGATCCTGCCAGTTCGCAGGCCGCTTTCGTTCATTCCCGGGGCAGGGCTTGCGCTTCTAAGGGCAAACCCTGTAGCGCCATCTGTCATCCACGCCATGCGCGCATCGCTGCCTCGGCATGGCCGATGCCCGGGCAGCAGCATGGAAAAGGCACGCAGATTGCGCACACGGATCGGACGCGGCGGCCGGATCGGGGCAGGGGCTCGACGGGCATTCTGTCCGTCGGTCTGTGGCTCGTATCCGTCTGTCGCTTCATTTTGCATTCTGTTGCGATGAGGCGATCGGCCGATCCCCCGGGAAAGCGCGTCCCGGGCCGTTTTCCCTATGTTGCGCTGCGTTGTTCGCACGGGGAAAATGCGCAACAATAATCCATTATCCCTACAAGCATGGGGGTTGCGCCTGCAGCAACGCGAGGGTGCGGGGCCGCTGTGGTGCCGGCGGCGGACCCGTCCATCTGCATGCGGGGCGCCTGGCTGGGTAGGGCGCCATGCCGGCTGGAGCGGTTCGCAGCAAGAAACCGCCCGATGCCCTGGAGGGACCTGAAGGCCGTGTCGCATGACCCGGAACGGCCGGCAGACGAGTTGCTTTTAGCATTATTTGCGCCCCGAGGGGCGTTGGAGGATAGGTGATGGCAGATACGAATGCCGGCAACGGCACAAAGGCAGCAATCAACATGGGCGTCTCTGCTGCGCCCGGTCATCCGGGCGAGACTCCGGAGAGCAGGCGCGCACGCCGAGCCGCCAAGCCGAGGTTCACCAACGTCGGCCTGTCGGATCTGCTCGGCAGCTATCTGCCGGCGATGGCGCCCCCCGCAATCGTGTCGATCCTGCATCGCGCCAGCGGTGTGCTGATGTTCCTGATCGGCATTCCCTTCATGCTCTATCTGCTGCAGCAGAGTCTCACTTCCGAGCTCAGCTTCGAGCGCTATCTGGCGGTCGTCGATTCCTGGTTGGGCAAGCTGGTGCTGCTGGCACTGATCTGGGCCTTCTGTCATCACGTGGTCGCCGGCATCCGCTTTCTGGTGCTCGACCTGCATTACTGGACCGAGAAGCCCACGGCGATCAAGTCTGCCAAAGGTGTGCTGATCGTCAGCCTCTCGCTGACCGCCATCTTCGGCCTGATGCTGCTGTTCTGATCCGAATTTCCATTTCCAAGCAAGGTTCGACATGACCACTCAGCGAATCGTCACGGGCGCCCATTACGGAATGCGCGACTGGCTGGCCCA
>JBHADS010000060.1:0-4584 GCA_041855185.1 Lautropia sp.
CTGTTGCTGTTGATCTGTTTTGGTGCGATCAATGCTGCAGGAGGGAGCCGTTATGAGCTCTATCCCGAGTTCGCCATCGTGGCTGTGCCGGTCATCGGTGCGCTGATTGGTTGTCTGATCTATCTGTCGAGCATGCCTTGGCGGCCGCAGGCCGGCATCGCCATCGGTGCGGGCGGATTGATGGCGTTGGGGCTGTTGATTTCGTGGGGTATCCTGCGCTTGGGGTCGATTACGGCCGAAGTACGTGGCGGTACGACAGCGTTGCTGTGGTTGGTGATCGTACCGGTGCTCGAACTTTTCCGTGTCTGGATGTCCCGCTTGGCGCTTCAGCTGTTTCCCCGTCCGGCTCGGATGGGAGACACTTGGCATCGTGTGCACCATCATCTGCGTGATGTTTGTCGCACGGGCTACTCGGCCGCAGCATTGGTGGTGATCCAAGTGCTGTTCGGGGTGCTGGGCATCACACTCTGTATGATGAATGCATCCGGATACCTGATGACGCTGCTGTTGCTGCTCCTTTCCATTGCTTATGCAGTGTTGCCGGTGCTAGTCTCGTCGGTGGGCGGGGCGATGAACAGCCGGTTGATCCAGGGGATTTTCCCTCGTCGAGGGTGACGACTGGAGTTGCAGACGTTCCTCTCGTCGACTGCCTCCTGCTGCTGGCTCTTGGCCTGCTCCTCAATTTTGACCCCGTTCCGTGGTTTGTCCCCCAGGTCAGGCACGTGACCAGGGCGATCACGGCTGGCTGCCCATGCGTGCACTGATCCACTATTTTCGCGTTCACTTTGCGGTCCTGCCTTTGATTGACGCCCTGGTACTGATTCAGTCGATGGTGCTGGGGTATGAAATCCGTCTGCTTTCAGATGATTTGATCCTGCCCACGCTTCAAGGGGTGTTGTTTGCATGCACTATGCTGCTGACGATGACCGCCTTTGGGCTCTACAGCGGGCAACAGGATGAGCCTTTCCGGCTGGTCGTTCAGAAAGTGTTTGCCTCCTACCTGGTGACACTGCTGATCCTGACTGTTCTGTTCTACGTATTCCCGGGGTCGTCGGTGGGGCGTGGTGTGTTTGCCATTGCCTCGGTCTTCGCGCTCTTCGGCCTGCTGCTGGTGCGCTATCTGGCCTATCGGCTTGGTTTCCTGAAACGCAGGGGGCGTCGTGTCCTGTTGCTGGGAGAGGGAGAAGAGGCGGGGCTGGTCGTGGATACTTTGCAGGGTAACAACCTGCGCGGCGTGGCCACCGTCGTTGCGCAGGTGCCGGTGGGCGTACAGGCCGAACCGCTGCTGACGATCGCTCGTCGGCATCGGGCAACGCATATTGTGGTTGCAGCACACGAACGCCGCGGGGGCAAGATTCCCCTGTCACAATTACTGGATTGCAAGCTGGCGGGTGTTCAGGTGCTGGATCTGCTCAGCTTCTACGAGCAGGAATTGGGCCTGATCCGATTACGCTACCTGCGTACTGGCTGGCTGGTCTATGGCGACGGCTTCGATCAGGGAGCGGGACGGGCGATCATCAAGCGCCTGTTCGATCTGTGCGTGGCCTCGATGCTGCTGTTGCTGGCGGCGCCGGTCATGGTGATCGCAGCGCTTGCCATCTTGCTGGAAACGGGGCGCCCCGTGTTCTTTCGGCAGGAGCGCGTCTGTGCGCCAGGGCGTTCCTTCGACATCCTGAAATTTCGATCGATGATCCAGGACGCCGAAAAGGATGGCAAACCGCGCTGGGCCGTGGTGGGCGATGATCGCATCACGCGGGTCGGACGTTTCATTCGCGCCACACGGATTGATGAGTTGCCGCAGTTGATCAATGTGTTGAAAGGTGAAATGAGCTTCGTTGGCCCACGGCCGGAGAGGCCCTATTTCGTCGATCAGCTGAATCAGCAGGTACCATATTACGATATCCGTCACTATGTGAAGCCCGGCATCACCGGTTGGGCGCAGGTGAGGATGGATTACGGTTCCACCGTCGAAGAAGCGATGGAGAAACTGGAATACGACCTTTTTTACGTCAAGAATCACTCTTTGTTTCTGGATTGCATGGTCTTATTTGAGACCATACAGGTTGTCCTTCGGAAGAAGGGTGCTCGTTGACTTATTCGAGATAGACAATGACAACGGTTGCAGTAGTTGGTTTGGGATATGTTGGCCTTCCCCTGGCCATCGAGTTTGGGAAATATTTCGACACCATCGGCTTCGATGTGGCGGCAGACAAGGTTGCGCGTCTGCAACAACATAACGATGTCACGGGGGAGGTTGAGCAGGCCGATTTCGAGGCAGCGACCAAGCTGACGATGACGGCTGATCCGAAGGAGCTGGCCAAGGCCGATACCATCATCGTGGCAGTGCCCACGCCGATCGACGAGGCGCGGCTGCCGGATTTTGGTCCGCTGGTGGGCGCCAGCCGGCTCGTGGGCGCCAACATGAAACGTGGCGCGACCGTCGTCTACGAATCCACCGTGTATCCGGGAGCGACCGAGGAGGTCTGCATCCCGGTGCTGGAAGAGCATTCCGGCATGAAGTGGAAGAAGGATTTCCGCGTCGGCTACTCGCCCGAGCGGATCAACCCGGGCGACAAGCAGCACCGTCTGCCCAGCATCGTCAAGGTCGTGTCGGGCGATGACGAGCAGACGCTGGAAGACGTGGCCAAACTGTATGAGCGCGTGATCACCGCTGGCGTGCACCGTGCCAGCAGCATCAAGGTGGCCGAGGCTGCCAAGGTGATCGAGAATACCCAGCGCGACCTGAACATCGCGCTGATGAACGAGCTGGCGATCGTGTTCGATCGTCTGGGCATCGACACGCTGGAAGTGCTGAAGGCGGCTGGTTCCAAGTGGAACTTCCTGCCTTTCCGCCCGGGTCTGGTCGGTGGCCATTGCATCGGTGTCGACCCCTACTACCTGACCCACAAGGCCGAGATGGTGGGTTATCACCCGCAGGTGATTTTGGCCGGCCGGCGCATCAACGACGGCATGGGCAAGTTCATCGCCGAGCAGACCGTCAAGATGCTGGCCCGTCAGGGTCTGCCTGCGGCAGGGCAGACGGTAGTTGTGCTGGGGCTGACCTTCAAGGAGGATGTGCCCGATCTGCGCAACTCGAAGGTGATCGACGTGGTGCGTGAGCTGGAAGCCTTTGGCGTCAAGGTTCTGATTCATGATCCGATCGCCGACAAGGACGAGGCGCGTCACGAATATGGCGTCGATCTGGTCGACTGGGATGCACTGCCCAAGGCCAGTGCAATGGTTGCGGCCGTTTCGCACAAGGCGTTGCTGGACAAAGGGCTGGAGCGTCTGCTCGACAAGCTGGTGGACGGAGGTGTGTTCATCGACGTCAAGAGCGCCTGGGACCCCGAGGCCATCCAGAAGGCGGGCAAGGCAGTCTGGAGGCTGTGACGCCGCCGTGAAATTGCGGTATTGCGTGCACGGTTTGCTGTCAAAGTACACAGTGTGCGCGCAGTGAGCGATGCACAATACAGGTGCCCGGTTTCGGGCACCTTTTTTTTGCCCGTCTGGTTCATTGCCAAGCGGCTTATCCTGTCGGCTGTCTATTGAGGGCTTGTCATGCTGCCATTGCAGATCGATGCAGGGCCTGGTCGTCGTCTGGCCGCGATGTTTCATGCGCCACCGGCCAGGGCCAATGGCCGGGCTGTCCTGGTCATCAATCCGTTGGGGCAGGAGGCTGTGCGCGCCCATCGCTTGCTGCGCGTGCTGTCCGAACGCCTGGCGCGTCAGGGCGTGCATGTCCTGCGTTTCGATTTTCACGGTTGCGGCGACTCCTCCGGGGATGATCGGGACGGTGAAATGGAGGGCTGGCAAGGTGACCTGATGGCTGCTCATGCCTGGTTGCAGCAGCAGCCGGGGGTGCACGGTATCGCCTGGCTGGGCATCCGTCTGGGGTTTGCGGTGGGCTGGCAGGCCGCCTGCGCGATGAATCAGGGTAACGAGCAGCGCGCCTGGCCTGGGGGGCGCATTCTGGGGGAGATGGTGCCGCCTGATCGGTTGATCGGGTGGGACCCGGTTGCGGCAGGTCGGGCCTATCTGGATCGTTTGTGGGCTGACCATCAATTGGCATTGAAACGAGCCTTCAGTCTGCCGACGATTCCGGACCGTCAGCTGCGGCGTCAGCGCACCGAAAGGGATCTGTCGGAGGCGATGGGTTTTGCGCTCTCGTCCCGCTTGGTGGCACAGATCCGGGAGCTTGATCGCCAGGATTGGTCCAAGCCTCCGCTGGCGCAGGTGAATGTGCTTCTGTCAAAAGGGGCTCTACCCTGGCCGGACATCATCAAGCCGGCGTCGGCGGTGACGCAGGCAGCCGCGATGCGAGCTGCGGGACGGGCACCGACGGTGCATCTGGAGTGGGTCGACGTGGATTTCGACTGGACATCCGAAGAAGCGTTGAATACGCCACTGGTGCCCGATCTGGCGTTGCGTCGTCTGTTGCCCTGGCTGTCGGAGGATCAGCAGCATGCCTGATACCTATCGTGAACATCTGTTGCAGTGCGGTGCTTCGTCGCATCTGGTTGCGACCCTGACGATTCCGTTGAAGTGTGCGCTGCGTATGCTCGGCGCAGACAAGGTGTCTGCAGA
>JBHADS010000061.1:0-5278 GCA_041855185.1 Lautropia sp.
CGATTGCTGGCGCTGATCCAGCTGTCGGAGGCGTGCCGGGTGGCGCGGGAGCGGGTGGGGGGCAGCGAAGCGGTGCCGGCTTCGAGGGATCAGGCGACCGGACGGGAAGAGCCGGGCACGCAGGATGCGCAGGCGGCACAGGCTGCGCGCTATGCGCAATGGCTGTCGGAGCAGCCGCCGGCCGTGCGCTACAGCCTGCCCGACTGGATCTGGGTGGCCTGGGCGCAGACCCACGGGGCGCAGGCCGAGGCGCTGGCGGCGGTGATGCTGTTGCCGGCGTCCATCGATATCCGCTGCAATCTGCTGAAGGGCAAGGCGAGCGAGCTGCGGGCGCGGCTGGCCGAGGCGGGCCTGTCCGCCGAGCCGGTGGCGGAGGTGCCGACCGCGCTGCGGCTGCAGGGCCGGCCGGCGCTGGCGCGCCTGCCGCTGTTCGAGGCGGGCTGGTTCGAGCTGCAGGATGCCGGCAGCCAGGCCATCGTGGATACCTGTGCCCCGCGCCGCGGCGAGCGTGTGGTGGATTTCTGCGCCGGTGCGGGTGGCAAGACGCTGGGGCTGGCGGCACGGATGCGCAATCAGGGCCAGATGCTGGCCTTCGACAACGATGAGGCTCGGCTGAGCCGGCTGGAGCCCCGGCTGAAGCGGGCCGGGGTATCGATCGTGAACCGGCTGCGGCTCGATGGCAGCGAGGATGCCAGGTTGGCCCGCTATCAGGGCTGGGCGGATCGGGTGCTGGTGGATGCGCCCTGCACGGGCAGCGGCACCTTCAGGCGGCATCCGGATCTGAAATGGCGGCTGCGGCCTGCGGACTTGCAGGCCCAGCAGGCGGCGCAGCGGGAGATTCTGCAGGCGGCGGTGCGTCTGCTGCGCCCGGGCGGACGGTTGGTCTATGCCACCTGCAGCCTGTTCGCGGCCGAGAACGAGCAGCAACTGGCGTGGTTCGGGCAGTGGCTGGCGGAACAGGGTGGGGGAGATGTCCGACGAGGCGGGGTGGGCGTAGGTGCGCAGACCGCAGCCGCTGGGCAGGGCCATGCCGGGCAGGCCGCGGATGCTGCTGGGGATGCTGCTGCGGGCGAGCCGGCGCGCGAAAGGGCGAATGCTTCGGGGCTGCAGCTCGAATCGAGCCGCTACTGGTTGCCGGGGGCCGAGGCGGGCGACGCCTTCTTCATGAGTGTCTGGGCGCCCGTGTCCAAGGGCTGACAGTAAGGCTGACAGTAGGGCTGACAGGGGCCTGGGCATGGCAGCCCTAGGTCGGAGGGGGGCGGCGGTTCCAGTTCAAGTCCCAGCCATCACCAAAACTGGCAGCCCTTGGTTGGAGGGGGGCTGTCCCTCTGGGGCAGCACCCCGACGTAGCCCCGACGCAGGGGCTCCGGTCGGGCGCTTCGGTACTTTTGCGGCTGGATCTGGGTTTCAGCACCCAAAGTTTCGGCACGCAAAAAACCGATCCGGCCTGTCGGCATCGGATCGGTTCTTGCGGATCATGCAACTTCTGTGCGGCCTTCAGGCTGCGGGCAGCCAGCCGCCGACAGAATTACTTGATCTTGGTTTCCTTGTACGGAACGTGCTTGCGGGCAACCGGATCGTACTTCTTGATTTCCATCTTTTCCGGTTTGGTCCGCTTGTTCTTGGTGGTGGTGTAGAAATGACCGGTGCCGGCGGTCGATTCCAGCTTGATCTTGTCACGCATCGCGATTCTCCTGGTAGGTCTTTAAGAGGCCGCTCAGGCTTTGCCGGCGTTCATCTCGGCCAGCACGGCTTCGATGCCCACTTTGTCGATCTTGCGCAGCGCAGCTGCGGTCAGACGCAGGCGCACATAGCGCTGTTCGCTTTCAACCCACAACCGGCGTTGCTGCAGATTGGGCAGGAAGCGACGTTTGGTCTTGTTGTTTGCGTGGGAGACGTTGTTCCCAACCATCGGGCCCTTGCCCGTAACTTGGCAGACTTTTGCCATGATGCAGTTCCTGTCCTGTGTTCCACGCGGCCGGTGCAAATGGTCCTGAATCGGCAGAAGGGCGGCTGCCTTGCCAGAGCTTCTCTGACAGGCTCCCTTCTTCTGGCTCAGAGCCGGGCCACGTTCGAGTGTCTGTAGGGTTTGTCGGTCAGGGCTTGCCGCTCGCGCCACACGGGCTGATCCGGTGTCTGAAGATGACAAGGCCCACTAAAGCCAAGCATTATAGCTTGACAGTGAAGGAAGAACAAGTCGCACCGTGCAGGTGGGGGCATGGGCCTTCGGTTTGCGCGCCAGGGATCGGGGCGTGGCGCCGGAGCGGCTTGCAGGGGGAAGGCAGAGGGGAGTGCAGGGCTTCGTTTTCCGTGTCGGGGATCGGGATGTGATGCCAGGGCGGCTTGCAGGGGCAAGGGGCAGGAGCCGGGGGACCGGGGCTGCGCTGCCCGCCGGACTACAGCAAGCCGTGCTGGGCAAAGGAATATTGACGGGTGCCGGCGACGATGATGTGGTCCAGCACCTGGATGTCGAGCTGGGCGAGCGCGCTCTGCAGGGTGCGGGTCAGGCTGCGGTCGGCGGCGCTGGGCTCGGGATGGCCGGAGGGGTGGTTGTGCGCGAGGATCAGGGCGGCGGCATTCAGTTCCAGCGCGCGCTTGATCACCTCGCGGGGATAGACTGCGGTCTGGTTGAGGGTGCCGCGAAACAGCTCGTCGGCCTGGATCAACCGGTGCTGGCTGTTGACGAAGAGGGCGACGAAGACCTCGTGGCTGCGACCGCGCAGCAGCAGGCCCAGATAGTCCTGGACGGCGCCGGGGTTGTTCAGCAGCGGCTGTTCGGCCAGGTTTTCGAGGCTGACGCGCCGGGCCAGTTCGAGGATGACGGCCAGGGTGCTGGCGCGGGCCGGGCCCAGACCGTGCTGGCGCAGCAGTCGGGCGGGTTCGGTGGACAGCAGGGCGCCCAGCGAGCCGCTGTCGGCCAGCAGGCGCACGGCCAGCGCAACCGCCGATTGGCCGCGCGTGCCGGTGCGCAGCAGGATTGCCAGCAGCTCGGCGTTGGACAGGGCGCTGGCGCCCCGGCTCAGCAGCCGCTCGCGGGGGCGTTCGGCATCGGGCCAGTCCCGCAGCACCGGCGGCATGCCAGCGGCACCGCGGGCGCAGCCCGGAACGCCGACAGGGGCAGCGCCCGAGCGAGGCGGGGTGGATGGCACACAGTCTGATACTTCCGGACGGGCTTCGGAGATGGTTTCGGCGCCATCCTCCCCTACAATGGCGGCTTTCGGCGTCGTCTGTCCTGTGCTGGGGCGCCGTTTCCGGGCTCCGAGGCCCGTCGCCATCCTGATTGCGGCCTGCGCCTGGCCGATTGCCCATGTCTGATTCTGATTCGTCGTCATTTGATGCCTCGCCCCGTGCGTCGTCGGCAGCGCCTGCCCAGGTGGGGCCAGGGGCTTTCCTGACGCTGCACTACCGTGTCAGCCTGCCGGAAGACGGCGGTGATCTGATCAATACCTTCGAGGGTAAGCCGGCCACGCTGCAGCTCGGTATCGGCCAGTTGTCCGAGGGGCTGGAAGCCTGTCTGCTCGGTCTAGTCGATGGGGATCACAAGGTCTTCGAGCTGCCCGAGGGGCAAGCCTATGGGCCGCGCAATCCGGATCTGGTGCTGCGCGTGTCGAATGCGATGCTGGCGCGCGAAAGTCGGCCCGACGAGGCGGGTTCGTTCCAGCCGGGCGATCTGGTCGAGTTTCCGGCGCCCGATGGCGGCAGCTTTGCCGGGGTCATGAAGTCGCAGGACGACGAGGGCGCCGTGTTCGATTTCAATCATCCGCTGGCGGGCAAGGCGGTGCGTTTCGAAGTGAAGATTCTGGGTGTGTTGTGAACATGAAGGTGAATACCGAAGACCTGACGAAGGTCGACGCCGTGCCGGCCAGCCGGATGGACGGCGATCTGCTTCTTGAGGATGAGACCGTGCTGCTGGCGCAGCCGCGCGGCTTCTGCGCCGGCGTCGATCGCGCCATCACCATCGTCGAGCGGGCGCTGGAAATGCACGGCGCGCCCATCTATGTGCGCC
Organism: Lautropia sp.; assembly: GCA_041855185.1. Taxonomy (GTDB): domain Bacteria; phylum Pseudomonadota; class Gammaproteobacteria; order Burkholderiales; family Burkholderiaceae_E; genus Lautropia. The sequence continues at coordinate 4,007 of JBHADS010000061.1, forward strand.
ACGAGATCGTGCACAACGATTATGTGGTGGCGGGCCTGCGCGACAAGGGCGCGGTCTTTGTCGAGGAACTGGACGAGGTGCCCGATGGCGCCATCGTAATCTTCTCGGCGCACGGCGTGTCGCAGGCGGTGCGCAAGGAGGCCGACGACCGTGGTCTGCAGGTCTTCGATGCGACCTGTCCGCTGGTGACGAAGGTGCACATCGAAGTCAGCAAGATGCGCAAGGATGGGCACCACATCGTGATGATCGGCCATGCCGGACACCCGGAGGTCGAGGGCACGATGGGGCAGGCCGAGGATGGCATCTATCTGGTCGAGAAGCCCGAGGATGTCGAGACGCTGCAGGTGCCCGAGGGCGTGACGCTGGCCTATGTGACCCAGACCACGCTGTCGGTCGATGACACCCGCACCGTGATCGAGGCGCTGCGCAAGCGCTTTCCGGACATCACCGAGCCCAAGAAGCAGGACATCTGTTACGCCACGCAGAACCGGCAGGATGCCATCAAGTTCATGGCGCCGCAGTGCGATCTGGTGCTGATCGTCGGCAGCCCGTCCAGCTCGAACAGCAACCGGTTGCGTGAAGTGGCCGAACGCCACGGCTGCGAAGCCAAGCTGATCGGCAGTGCGGCGCAGCTCGATCCGGCCTGGTTGCAGGGCAAGAAGCGGGTCGGCGTCAGTGCCGGCGCCTCGGCGCCCGAGATTCTGGTGCAGGAGCTGGTGGCCCGGCTGCAGGCGCTGGGCGTCAAGTCGGTCCGTGCGCTGGATGGGGTGCAGGAAGGCATCGCCTTCCCGCTGCCGAAGGGGCTGTCGACCAAGGCTGGCGCGAGTACGGACGCCGAACAGTAAGACGGACGAGCCGCAAGGGCAGGGCTGCTGCGCAGGCAGGACAGCGCGCACGGCCCAGGGGACGATGGGTTGGTGCGCGGGGCCGGTCGGGCGGGTACGCCGGCAGCTTCCGCCCGCCGGCGGGATTCACACCCGGATCACCCCTTCCAGATAGGTGAGGGCCTGGCCGGCGATCAGCACGCGCTCGCCCCGGTCGTGGCAGCGCAGCCGCCCGCCACGCGCCGAGCATTGCGCGGCCTGCAGTTCGCTTCGGCCCAGACGCCTGGCCCAATAGGGCGTCAGCGTGCAATGCGCCGAGCCCGTGACCGGATCTTCAAAGATGCTGCCGCCCGGCACGAAGAAGCGGGAGACGAAATCGAGCCCTTCGCTGCCCGGTGCGGTGGCGATGATGCCTTCGAGGCCCGTGCCGCCGGGGGCCAGCTGGGCC
>JBHADS010000062.1:0-4926 GCA_041855185.1 Lautropia sp.
CCTTTCTGCATCTTCTTCATCACGGCCTGCATCTGACCGAACTGGTTCAGCAGCCGGTTCACCTCCTGCACGTGCACGCCGGCACCTGCGGCGATGCGGCGCTTGCGGCTGGCCTTGATCAGCTCGGGCTTCTCGCGCTCGGCCATTGTCATCGCGTGGATGATGCCCTGCATCCGGCGCATGTCGCGCTCGGCCTTGTCCATGTCGCTGGCCGTGGCCTTGCCCTGGATCTCGGCCGGCAGCTTGTCGAGCAGCGAACTCAGGCCGCCCATTTTCTTCATCTGGCCGATCTGCTGCAGGAAATCGTTCAGATCGAAGCGATTGCCTTTCTTGAGCTTGTCGGCCAGATCGCGGGCCGCTTCATGATCGACATTGGCGTGGGCCTGCTCGACCAGCGCCAGAATGTCGCCCATGCCGAGGATGCGGTTGGCCATCCGGTCGGGATGGAAGACATCCAGCCCCGTCAGCTTCTCGCCGACCCCGACGAACTTGATCGGCTTGCCGGTGACGGCCTTGACGGACAGCGCCGCACCACCGCGGGAGTCGCCATCGAGCTTGGTCAGCACCACGCCGGTCAGCGGCAGGGTGTCGTTGAAAGCCTTGGCGGTGTTGACCGCATCCTGGCCCTGCATCGCATCGACGACGAACAGCGTCTCGGCCGGCTGCAGGGTTTCGTGCAGCAGCCGGATCTCGTCCATCATCGCCTGGTCGATGCCCAGACGGCCGGCGGTATCGACGATCAGCACATCGTGATAGTGATTCTTGGCCCAGGCGACGGCGGCGCGGGCGATGTCGGCCGGCTTCTGGTCGGGCTGCGAGGGGAAGAAATCGACCCCGGCCTGGCCGGCCACGGTCTTCAGCTGCTCGATGGCGGCCGGACGGTACACGTCGCAGGACACCGTCAGCACTTTCTTCTTCTTGTTCTCGCGCAGCCACTTGGAGATCTTGCCGACCGTGGTGGTCTTGCCCGCGCCCTGCAGGCCCGCCATCAGCACGATGGCCGGGGGCTGGGTCGCCAGGTTCAGCTCGGCGGTCTCGCCGCCGATCAGCTCGACCATCGCGTTGTGGACGATGCCGACCAGCGCCTGACCGGGGCTGAGCGACTGCAGCACTTCCTGGCCGAGGGCCTTTTCCTTGACCTGGGCGATGAAGTCGCGCACCACGGGCAGGGCCACATCGGCCTCCAGCAGCGCGATGCGGATCTCGCGCAGCATTTCCTGCGTATTGGCTTCGGTCAGGCGGGCTTCGCCGCGCATCGTCTTGACGATGCGCGCAAGACGTTGGGAAAGACTGTCAAACATGAATCATCCAGCCGAAAGGCGGTGTGAGAAGCGTGAACGGGAGACCTCAGTATTGCACTGGCCGGGCCACGGCAGAGTAAACTGCAACAGTGAGCATTGTACTGATTCTCTTTTTATTGGCGCTCGTACTCTACGGGGTGGCGCTGCTGCGCGGGCTGTGTCGTGACGCCGCTGCCGAAGGCATGCGTCCGGCGGCGGGCGGGCGTTCGCACGTGCCGCAGGGAAGCGGGCACGGCTCGGGTGGCACCGGGCGCTTTGACCCGTGGCTGGGCGCCGCGCTGCTGGCCCACGCCGCCACGCTGCTCTGGCCCTGGACGACCGATGTCTTTCATTTCGGTTTTGCCTACCTGCTGTCGGCAATGGTCTGGATCGCCCTGCTGCTGATCTGGGTCGAGAACCGGCGGGTGGGGCTGGGCCGGCTGCCGGTGCTGCTGACGGGGCTGGCGCTGGGGGTGGTGGTCCTGCCGCTGGTCTTTCCGGGCCAGGCTTTCCGGCTCGATCAGCAGGCCCCCCTGTTCGTGCTGCATCTGGTGGTGGGCACGCTGGCCTATGGCACGGTCTTCATGGCCTCGTTGCAGGCGCTGCTGATGGCCGCGGCCGAGCATCGGCTGCACCCCCGTCGCACCGAGCGCAGCAGCGGGCTCGCCGCCATGCTGGCGCAGGGGCATCAGGGGCTGCCACCGCTGATGGTGCTCGAACGCATTCTGTTCCAGGTGATCAGCGTGGCTTTCGTGCTGCTGTTGCTCACCACGCTCAGCGGCGTCTTTTTCAGCGAAGAAATCTTCGGTCGGCCGTTGCCCCTGGATCACAAGACCGTGTTTTCGCTGGTGGCGACAGTATTCTTTGGGCTGTTGCTGCTGGGGCGCTGGCTGTGGGGCTGGCGTGGGCGCCTCGCCATCCGCCTGACGCTGGGCGGTTTCATCCTGCTGCTGCTGTCCTACGTCGGCAGCCGCTTCGTGATGGAAGTGATCCTGCACCGGATCTGAGCGGCGGGCCTCATGCCCGCGCCGTGCCGGACAGGATGTCCGGGCAGCATGAAGAGGAGGGCGCAGGGGCGCCTTTGCAAAAGTACGGAGCATCGTGGGCAAGATCGTTTTCTGGATTCTGGTGGTATTGGCGGTGATGCTGCTGTTTCGGCAGCTGGGGCCGCGCAAGGCTGTGCGCCGGCGTGGCGCGGCTGCGGGTGGCGGCGCCGAAGGTGATGGGCAGGCGCGTCTGCCCACGCACGATGTGATGCTGGCTTGCACGATCTGCGATCTGCACCTGCCGGCCTCCGAAGCCATCTTCTCCGGTGGCAAGGTCTATTGCTGCGAAGCGCATCGGGACCAGGGACGCGCCCTGCTGGGGCAGGACCGGGACGCCGGATGAATGCGCGCCTTTCGCTGGGCAGGGGCGCGCGCAGGGGGATGAGACGGAGCGGCGTCCAAGGCGTCTGCTGCCGCAGCGTCCTGCGTTTTCACGTCGGCGGGGGGCGGGAGCTGCCGGCCGGGCGCATCGGTGCGCCGGCGTCTCGGGCTGCACGCTGCCGGGCTTCGAGGGCCGCCCCGACATGAGCCCCGGTCTTGCGGGCGGCCGCGAGCTGCCGCTGCAGCAGAGCACCACCTTCTGGACCTCGTTGCGCTATCTGGCCGACGGCCGGCTGATCATCGCGCTGTTGCTGCTGATCTACATCCCGGTGCTGGGGCCGGATACGCAGGCCGCGCCGGGCGAGAGCACCCGCGATCTCTTCGCCGGGCTGACCGTCTTCTATCTGAGCTTTGCCCTGCTCTGCTCGGTGCTGGTGAGACGTGTGCGGCAGGCGTTCTCGGTGCAGCTCTTTGCCCAGGTGGCGATCGATATCCTGATCATCGGGCTGATCATCTACGCCAGCAATGGGCGCACGGCGCTCGGGGCGCTGATGATCACCCCGGTGGCTGGTGCCGCGATCCTGTCGGCGCCGCGACCCTCGCTGGCCGTGGCGGCGGCGGCCTCGCTGACGCTGCTGGGCGAGACCTGCTGGCGGATTCTCGAACGCTATCCGACGATGGGCACGGCCGCGATCGGCAACGAGCTGATGATCGCAGCCTTCATCAGTGCCTCGCTGTTCTTCACGGCGATGGTGGTCAACCGGCTGGCACGGCGGCTGGCCATGCAGGAGCGTCTGGCGATCCGCCGGGGTGAGGATCTGCGCAATCAGCGGGCGATCAATGCGCTGGTGGTGGCCGAGCTGGATCAGGGGGTGATCGTCTTCGATCCGCGGGGCGTGCCGCGCGACATGAATCCGAAGGCGCGGATGATGCTGGACCTGCCGCTGGGCGTGCCCGTGTCGCAGGCCGATCCGCGGGCGCTCGACAGCCTGCGCCGGATACTGGGCGCGCCGGACACGGTCGTCAATCTGCAGATCGGCGCGCCCGGACGGGGGCGCTGGATTCGTGCGCGGGTTCTGACCGGTGGCAGCGCGCATCGCCTCGTCGATGACGGCGGAGAAAGCCCCTATTACCTGGACGCCGACAATGGTCGTGATGGGCGTGCGCTGCTCGATCGGGTCGTGCTGCTCGAAGATCTGAAGGCGATCGAGGACCGCGCCCAGCAGCTGAAACTGGCTTCGATGGGACGGCTGTCGGCCTCGATCGCGCATGAGATCCGCAATCCGCTGGGCGCAATCCGCCATGCCGGCAATCTGCTCGGTGAGCAGGTCGGAACGCCGCAGTTGAAGCGTCTGACCGCCATCATCGAGAACAACACGCTGCGCATCGATCGGATCATCGAGGATGTGCTGATGATGGCCCGGCGCGGAGCGATGCGCGAAAGCCTGTGTCTGCCGGATTTCATGCAGCAGTTCCTGCCGGAGTTCATCGAGAGCAAAGGCATCGCCAGCGACAGGATCGCCTGGCGCTGCGACAGCGACGCGCGTTTTGCTTTCGATCCGAATCATCTGCGGCAGGTGCTGGTGAACCTGCTGTCCAATGCGCTGCGCTATGCGGGCAGTGGGCCCGCGGCCATCCAGCTGCGCTGGCTGATGGGCGCCGAGGGCAAGCTGCAGCTCTGGGTGCTGGATGATGGGCCCGGCATCGGGCCCTCGCAGCGGCAACACCTGTTTGAACCCTTTTTTACGACCGAGACGCGCGGCACCGGCCTGGGCCTGCACATGACGCAGGAGCTGTGCACGGCCAACGGTGCGTCGATCCGGTACGAGGCGCCGGAAACGCTGCCGGCGGCATTGAGCCAGCAGCGCTATCGCGGCGGCTTTGTGATCGAGCCCCCATCGATGCAGTGGCTGGCAGATGCTGCTGCGGAGCAGGGGCGGTGATGGATGTGAACGAATGAAGATGCAAGGCAATGATGGTGGCTTGAAACCGCTGGCGCGTGATGGGCGTGTGGCCCGTGTGCTGGTGGTGGACGACGAGGACAGCCTGCGTGAATTGCTGGAGCTGACGCTGGTCGGGATGGGCCTGGATGTGGATCTGGCCGCCGATCTGGGCAGCGCCCGCAAATTGCTGGGCGCGCAGCGTTATTCGCTGTGCCTGACCGATATGCGCCTGCCCGACGGCAATGGCCTGGACCTGGTGCGTCAGATCAGCACGAGCCTGCCCGATACGCCGGTGGCGGTGATCACGGCCTATGGCAGTGCCGAGAATGCGGTGGC
>JBHADS010000063.1:0-2742 GCA_041855185.1 Lautropia sp.
CGGCAATACCGAGTATCGCAATGCCCAGGGCGAAACCGTGACGGCCACCATCTTTGCCGCCACCCACTTCGACCTGTGGAGCAAGCGCCAGGGCTGGCGCCCGCTGCTCAAGCCCTCGCGGGTTCCGGTCTCGCTGCCCGGCGCCAGCACGGCGCCGACACCGCCGGCACGCTGAAAGCGCAGGGAGCCACGGAAGCCCCAGCAGCGCTGGATGTGCTGGATGTGCTGGATGTGCTGATGAGCTGCACGTGCAGGCAAGCTGGAAGGGCTGGAAGCGCGGACCGTGACCATCAAAAGGATGCTCGTCTCCAAGACTTCCGGCGATACTGAAAGCCGCGGTATGCTAGGCTGAAGCGCACTCGGGTGCGCGCATCCGTCATCCATCGTATCTCGGCAGACGCTCGGACGGACCGCCGAGGGATGCCCGCTCACCCGAATCAGCGTGCTCAACCCCTGGAATGCGGGCCGCCCGATCGTCGTCGAGCGGCTGCCGCAGGCCACCAGACACAGGAGACACTCGGGCAATGAATCTACGGCTTTATCTGGTACGCCACGGCATCACCGTGTTCAACGTGCTCGGCCGCATTCAGGGATGGTGCGACTCTCCGCTGACACCGAAGGGGCGCGAGGTTGCCGTCCAGCTCGGCAACACGCTGGGCTCCTCGGTGATCTTCGATTCGGCCTACGCCAGCACCAGCCCGCGCGCCCTCGATACTGCCGGGCTGATTCTGCAGGCCAAGGGGCAGGCGACGCTGGGGGTCAACCCGTTGCCCGATCTGCGCGAGTATTTCTTCGGAGGTCTGGAAGGCGAGCTGATCGATACCGTCTACGAGCGGCTGGCCGCCCACTTCGGGCAGCCCGATGTCGAGAGCTGGCTGCGGGCTTATCGCCACGGCGACCGCAACATGCTGGCAGAGGGCGGTCATGCCCTCGACCCCCTGGGTCTGGCCGAAAGCGAGGCAGCCTTCTCCGAACGGGTCTGGCGCGGCATGGACAGCATCGTGCAGCAGTCTCGGCCCGGCCAGACCGTGCTGCTGGTCTCGCATGGCCTGACGATCACCACCATCCTGAAAGCGATCTCGCCGGCCAACACCCTGCGCAAGAGCATCCGCAACGCCACCCCGGTGCGGCTGGATTACCGCGACGGCCAATGGTCACTGGCCGACAAGGAGATCATCTACAGCTAGATCATCCAAGATCATCTACATCTGACGGCCAGCGTCCAGTGCGCAAGGCTCGCACGGGACGCCCGCCTGCACGGGCGCTTCAGCGCGCCGGCAACGGCTGCAACGCGATCACCGCCATGCCGAGCAGCGCGATGCCCGCCCCCACCACATCCCAGCGCGTCAACGGCACCCCATCGACGAAGCGCAGCCAGAGCAGCGCGACCGCAATGTACATGCCACCGTAGGCAGCGTAGGTGCGTCCAGCCGCCGTCGGATGCAGGGTCAGCAGCCAGGCGAACAACGCCAGCGACAGCGCCGCCGGCAGCAGCAACCACAGGCTCCTGCCCTGCCGCAGCACGAGCCAGGGCAGATAGCAGCCCACGATCTCGGCCAGCGCCGTCAGCCCAAACAACAGAATCAGTTTCAGTAAAGCCAAATTCACCCTCCACGGCCGTCAACCCCAGCCCCAAAACCCGGCCCCCCCTATGCGGCGGCCAGAGCACACGCCCACCACCCACGCGCCTCGGCAGCAGCTGCCATCACGCATGCGCAGCTCGGCCGGAACAATCGGCAGAACATGCCAGATCCGATGCGCGGCTCGGCCAGAGCTATCGGCAGAACATGCCAGATCCGATCCCTGTATGGATTCTGGGGCGATTGGCTGTCGACGGGCACGCCCAAGGATTGCCCCCGGGCGCCGCCCTGTTGCAGAACACCGTTCAGCGTGCATGCATCATTACCGAGCACGCAGGCATTCGCGCATTGCTGGTACATGTGCTGAACAACAAAGCCCGTGCTTTCTACCCGTACTACGATTTCCGGCCCTGCCCCGTGCAACCCATGACGCTGCTACTGCGACTTCGGCGTAATTCTTGATTACAAGGACCGTGAAGCCCGATCGGGGCGCACTGGGCAGAGACTGACCTCTGAAGGCTGCCGACCTGCGTCGCGGCCAGCAGCCCTCCCCGGCGCGCCAGCACCCGTGCAGCACCGTCGGCAGAAGACGGCGCCTCAGTTCACCTTGAAGCTCAGCGTGAACTCGTTGACCACCTTGTCGCAGACCTTGGGATCATCGGCAGGCTGCTCGACCTCGGCCGACAGATACCACAGCCCCGGCTTCAGTGCACGGAACGAAAACTCACCCTTTTCATCGGTTTCGGCATGAAATGCTTCGATCTCGACCTCTTCCGAATTGAAGCCTGCCGGGCTGCCCACCACCGTGACACCTGACAGCGGTTTGCCGTCGCGCGTCACCTGGAATTTCGTCAGCGTATCGGCCTTGATCGTCGAGGGCTTCACCAGCGGCGTGATCTCGTAGCCCTTGCCGACGGGCCGGGTGGCGAAAGCACCATCGTCATCCACCAGCACGAAGCTCTTGCCCTGCATCGCGTACAGCCCGCAGCTTTCTGCATCCTTGAAATCGGCCCGCGTCTTGTTCATTTCCCACGTGCCATCGGCCTTCTTCGTCCAATGCGTCGGCTTGTAGGTGGCCAGCAGAACATGCGTCCCCTTGCCCAATTTGGCGCTGTGCCGGTAGTGGTAGTTTGCGCCCTGCTGCTTCAGCGTGGTCTCGCCA
>JBHADS010000064.1:0-2644 GCA_041855185.1 Lautropia sp.
AGTCCCTGCTGGCGGCAGCCGGCTTCGGCGCGGTCTTCACCCGGCGCGATCTGGCGGGGCAGCCCCGGGTCAGCGGGGGTCGGAAAATGGGGCCCCGATGACGGGATGGGCGCCCGCGCCTGTCGCTGCTTGTCGCCGATGGCAGGCAATCTCAGCAATCTCGACCCGCACAGGCCGTGTCCGGGATACCATCCAGCCATCGGGCCAGCGCGTGCCCCATGCCGTTGCCCGCCGTCCTCCCGACGGCAGGCAGGCCCACAGCGCTTCCTTTCCCGGCAGCGCGGCATCCCGTGGGCGCATCATTCAACCCTCACTTCTCATCCAAGATCCATGGACGTTCAAGAATTCATCCGCAATGTCGTCACCGAGCACCCGGTCGTGCTGTTCATGAAGGGCACCGGCCAGTTTCCGCAATGCGGTTTCTCGGGCAAGGCGATCCAGATCCTGAAGGAAGCCGGCGTCAAGCAGCTCGTCACCATCAATGTGCTGGAAGACGAGGAAGTGCGTCAGGGCATCAAGGAATTCAGCAACTGGCCGACCATCCCGCAGCTGTTCATCAACGGCGAGTTCATCGGCGGCTGTGACATCATGAACGAGATGCTCGGCTCGGGCGAGCTGCAGAAGCTGATCCCGGAAAGCGCCCGCGCAGCCTGAGCGCACGGGCGCGATCGAGCGTATCGTGCGCTGAGGGCTCAGCCGTTCAGGCCGGTCTGTTCATCCACCCCCAGGTGGATGTTCATCGATTGCACGGCGGCGCCGCTTGCGCCCTTGCCGAGATTGTCGAGGCGGGCAACCAGCAGGGCGTTGGTGTCATTGCCGAAGACGAACAGATCGACACGGTTGCTGTCGTTGCTGCCCTGCACATCGAAAAAGCCGCCTTCGATCTCGACATCCAGCGGATGCACGCGGACGAAGGCTTCGCCGGCATAGCGCTCGGCCAGCGTCTGCTGGATGCTGGCGCGCGTCGTGCCCGGTGCCATGCGGGACAGCTCCAGCGGCAGGGACACCGCCAGCCCCTTGTAGAACGGCCCCACCACGGGCATGAAGCCGAGCGCCTGGCGCAGGCCCGCATAGCGGTGCATCTCGGGCAGGTGCTTGTGCTGCATGGCCAGCGCATAGGGACGCGGCGCCAGGAGCGCGCCGGCCGCATCATTCTGGTACTGCTCGATCATCTTCTTGCCCCCGCCCGAATAGCCGGTCAGCGAGGTGGCGGCCAGCGGATAGCTGTCGGGCAGCAGCCCGGCATCGGTCAGCGGGCGCAGCGCCAGGATCAGGGCGCTGGCGTGGCAGCCAGGGTTGGCGATCCGCTTGCTGGCCCGGATGCGCGCGCGCTGCTCGGCCTCCAGCTCGGGCAGCCCGTAGACCCAGGCGGGATCGACGCGGTGGGCCGTGCTGGTGTCGATCACGCAGGTGTCCGGATTCTCGACCAGCGCAACCGATTCCTTCGCCGCGGCGTCGGGCAGACACAGGAAGGCGACATCGGCCTCGTTCAGCAGGCGGGCACGCGCAGCGGGCTCCTTGCGCAGGGCGGGATCGATCCGCAGCACCGAGATATCCGGTCGACGTTGCAGATACTCGTGAATCTGCAAGCCCGTCGTCCCTTCCTGTCCGTCCACAAAAACCTTGTATGCCATGATCTCGCCTGCTCCGACTGTTGCTGAATCTGTGCCCTGAAAAACTGCACCGTGCCGTGCCACCGATTTGCACGGTCTTGGCGCAGCCTGCACACTAACACTTTTCCGAGCGCTTTTTTGCCTGCCTTCGATGAGTCGTCGTCTGATCATTGCGATCACGGGCGCCAGTGGTGCCGTGATCGGTCTGCGCCTATTGCAGCATCTGCACCGGCAGCCCGGGATCGAAACCCATCTGATGGTCTCGTCGGCGGGCTGGCAGACGATCGCTGCCGAGCTGGAGCTGCGCCGCGACGAGATCGAGGCGCTGGCCGACCGGGTGCATCCGGTCAAGGATGTCGGCGCCTGCATCGCCTCCGGTTCCTTCGCCACCGACGGCATGATCGTGGCCCCGTGTTCGATGCGGACACTGGCGGCCATCGCGCACGGTCTGTCGGACAATCTGATCACCCGCGCTGCGGACGTGGTGCTGAAGGAACGGCGCCGGCTGGTGCTGGTGACACGGGAGGCGCCGCTGAACCTCGCGCATCTGCACAACATGACGCGCGTCACCGAAATGGGCGGCATCATCTACCCGCCGGTGCCCGCGTTCTACCAGCGCCCAGCCGATATCGACACGATGGTCGAGCACATGGTGGGCCGGCTGCTGGATCTGTTCCAGATCCCCCAGCAGCTCAGCCCCCCTTGGCAGCCCCGCTGACAGGGCTTCCGGCCTGGGGTCGCCCCGCCACGCTATCATTGCAGCCACTGCCTTGCCAGCGCCTGTCCCCTTGCCCACACACGCTTCCGGGGTCAGCGCGAGGACGAATCAGTGCATAGCACGCTCTAAGAGGAGAACAACCGTGAGACTGTTTCTGGGCTGGGCCATCAATGCGGCCGCCATCTTCTTTCTGCCCTACATTCTGGATGCGGTCGAACTGAAAAGCTTCGGCACCGCGCTGCTGGTCGCGCTGATCATCGCGCTGCTCAACACCTTCATCCGGCCGGTGCTGTTCATTCTGACGCTGCCGATC
>JBHADS010000065.1:0-4541 GCA_041855185.1 Lautropia sp.
CCTCGTATGCAGCTTGGGAAGCTGCCGTTCTACCATTGAACTACACCCGCGTGCCGCGCATTGTACGCTGGTTTTTGCGGTGCTGCCCAGAGGGGATCCGGAAGGTGTCGCATCGGTCCCGCTGGTACGCCCGACGCTCGACTCTGCCGCAGCACCCGCCCCTACTATTTTCCCCCCTGCCCTCGTCCCTGCCCCCCGCTACCTGCCCCACGCCCTCGTCTCGGCTCCTGCCCCAGTACGAGCGCTGGTTCCAGCGCCAGCCCCCGCCCCGACGGCGGCGGCACGCGGGTTTATCCGGGGGCTGCAGCGCTGTGCGCTGCTGAGCCGCTGATCTAGAATGGGTGCATGGACGTCGCCTACATCAGTCATAGCAGCTCGGCGCTGCACGAAATGGGAGAGTGGCACCCGGAAAGCCCGGATCGGGTACGGGTCGTGTCGGATCGTCTGTGCTCCAGCGGTCTGATCGATCTGCTGACCAGCTACGATGCGCCGGAAGTGACCCGCGAGCAATTGCAGCGCGTCCACAGCGAGCGCTACCTCGATTATCTGGAGTGTGTGAACCCGTCGGAAGGCTATTTCTCGATCGACGCGGACACGATGATGAATCCGCACACGCTGCGGGCTGCCAAGCATGCAGCCGGCGCGGCGGTGAAAGCGGTCGAGCTGGTGCTGAACGGCGAGTTCCGGCGGGTGTTCTGCAATGTGCGCCCGCCCGGCCACCATGCCACCCGGCATTCGTCGATGGGCTTCTGTTTCTACAACAACATCGTGGTCGGCATGTATCACGCGCTCGAAGCCTTCGGGCTGAAGCGGGTGGCTCTCTTCGACTTCGATGTGCACCACGGCAATGGCAGCGAGGACATCCTGGCCGGTGACGAGCGCACGCTGATGCTGTCGACCTTCCAGCCGCAGATCTTTCCGCACCACGGCGAGCTGCCGCTCGGCCCCAACATCCTGAGCGTGCCGCTGCCCGGCTACAGCAACGGCAAGGCGATGCGCGAGGCGGTGCTGGAGCAATGGGCGCCGGCGCTGGATGCCTTCAAGCCCGAGCTGATCTTCATTTCGGCCGGTTTCGACGCCCACCGTGACGACGACCTGGGGCAGCTGGGCTGGACCACGGCCGACTACGCGTGGATCACCCACTGGCTGATGCTGCAATCGATGAAGCACTGCGAAGGCCGGGTGGTGTCGATGCTGGAAGGCGGCTATTGTCTGCCGGCACTGGCCGTCAGCGTCGAGCAGCATGTCCGCGAGCTGCTGGAGATCGGGCTGACCGAGCTGCCGGCCTGATCCGGCGCCCTCACCCTGGCTGGACGTGCTGCTGTCGGGCAGAGAGACGGGACTGCGGAGCGGGGGGGCAACCACCTGCCGGACGGGAAATCGATGGAATGAGAGCTACCGCGGCGGCTGGCTGCGGTAGACTGCCGGATGCACCTCCCCCTCCCTTCCATTTGATGAAATCCCTGTTCCGCTGGTTTGAAAACCGCATCGACCCCTATCCGGACCAGACCGTGCTGGTGCCGGATCAGGGGCTCTGGCCCTTCGTCCGCTCCTCCCTGCAGGGGGTGCGGCGCTGGTTGCTGCTGCTGACCGTCACCGTCGCGCTGATCGGCGTGCTCGAAGCCCTGCTGTTTCAGTGGATGGGCTTCGTGGTGGACTGGATCAACACCTTCACCCCCGAAACGCTGTGGCAGGAGAAAGGCGGCGTACTGAGCCTGATGGCGATCGTCATGCTTGCCAGCCCGCTGCTGGTGCTGATCAGCTCGAATCTGCGCTTCCAGACCTTGCAGGGCGTGATGCCGATGCGGATGCGCTGGCGCTTCCACCGGCTGATGCTCGGGCAGAGCCTGAGCTTCTATCAGGACGAGTTTGCCGGCCGGGTGTCGGCGAAGGTGATGCAGACGGCGCTGGCGATCCGTGATGCGGTGATGACGCTCGCGGACATGGCGGTCTATATCGTCGTCTATTTCCTGACCAGCTCGGTGGTGCTGTGGCAGTTCGACGCCCTGCTGCTGATTCCCTTCGCCGGCTGGCTGCTGGCATTCACGCTGATCCTGTGGAAAGCGATTCCGCAACTGGCGCGGCTGGCCGAACAGCAGGCCGATGCCCGGGCGCTGATGACCGGACGGATCACCGATGCCTACAGCAACATCACCACCGTCAAGCTGTTCTCGCACAGCGAGCGCGAATCGGCCTACGCCAAGAGCGCGATGCAGGAGTTCCTGCGGACCGTGCACGCCCAGATGCGCCGGGTGTCGATGCTGGAAGTGATGAACCAGACGATCAACATTCTGCTGATCGGCGGGACGGCGGCGCTGGGCCTGTGGCTCTGGCACGGCGGCCACGTCAGTGCCGGTGCGGTGGCGGCGGCCACGGCAATGGCGCTGCGCATCAACGGCCTGTCGCACTGGATCATGTGGCAATCGGCCAGCCTGTTCGAGAACCTGGGCACGATCCAGGACGGAATGAACACGCTATCCAAGCCGCACACCGTGCTCGATCGCGCCGATGCCCAGCCGCTCATCGTCTCGCAGGGCGAGATCCGCTTCGAGTCCGTGACCTTCGGCTATGGCGGGCGCGAGCCGCTGCTGAAGGACTTCGACCTGCAGGTGAAACCCGGCGAGAAGATCGGCCTGGTCGGCCGCTCGGGCGCCGGCAAGTCGACCATCGTCAATCTGCTGCTGCGCTTCTATGATCTGAACGGCGGCCGGATTCTGATCGATGGCCAGAACATCGCCGATGTGACGCAGAACTCGCTGCGGGCGCAGATCGGCATGGTGACGCAGGACACCTCGCTGCTGCACCGCTCGGTGCGCGACAACATCAACTACGGGCGTCCCGAGGCCAGCGACGACGAGGTGCTGGACGCCGCCCGACGCGCCCAGGCCGATCTGTTCATCGCGCAGCTGCAGGATGCCAAGGGCCGCGCCGGCCTCGACGCCCACGTCGGCGAGCGGGGCGTGAAGCTCTCGGGCGGCCAGCGCCAGCGGATCGCCATCGCGCGGGTGATGCTGAAGAACGCACCGATCCTGCTGCTGGACGAGGCGACTTCGGCCCTCGACTCCGAGGTGGAAACCGCCATTCAGGACAGTCTCTACGAGCTGATGAGCGACAAGACAGTGATCGCCATCGCTCACCGGCTGTCCACCATCGCAGCCATGGACCGGCTGGTGGTGCTGGACAAGGGCCGGATCGTCGAACAGGGCACCCATGCCGAGCTGCTGGCCAAGGACGGCCTCTATGCCCGGCTGTGGGCGCACCAGAGCGGCGGCTTCATCGGCGACCACGACCCGACGGCCTGAGGCCCGCACCGCCACAGCCCTGCCGCCCCCGGCCGGAACCACGATAAAATCCGCCCCATGAAAGAACAGCAACCCCCAAACCCCGTCACCACGGTCGTCAAGCAGGAGGGGCAGCGCCTGCGCACCCTGCCCAGCCTGATCTTCGCCAGCCGCTGGTTGCAGTTGCCCCTCTATCTGGGGCTGATCGCGGCCCAGTGCGTCTTCGTGGCCCACTTTCTGATCGAACTCTGGCACCTGGTCGAGGCAGCCTTCGGCAACCAGGATGCGCTGAAGGCGCTGGTCGACAGCATCGGCTATCGCTCGACCGAGCCGGTCACGGCACTGAACGAGACGGTGATCATGCTGGTGGTGCTGGCCCTGATCGATGTGGTGATGATCTCGAACCTGCTGATCATGGTGATCGTCGGGGGCTTCGAGACCTTCGTCAGCCGCCTGGACCTGGAAGGGCATCCCGACCAGCCCGAATGGCTGAGCCACGTCAATGCCTCGGTGCTGAAGGTCAAACTGGCGATGTCGATCATCGGCATCAGCTCGATCCATCTGCTGAAGACCTTCATCAACGCCGACAACTACACCGACCGGGTGCTGATCGCCCAGACGGTGATTCACATCGCCTTCCTGCTGTCGGCCATGGCCATTGCCTACACCGACAAGCTGATGGCATCTTCGTACAAGCACGACGATCACTGAAGCCCTTCCCGGCCGAGGGAGTGCCGCGGGTTGCCCCCCTCGAAGGCCGGGTCTTACGGACGAGCCGCCATGATCGAGATCATTCTGAACGGAACGCCGCGCCAACTGGCCGGGCACAACAGCCTGGCAGCCCTGGTCGAACAATTGGGCTATACCGGCAAACGCATCGCCGTCGAGCGCAATGGCGAGATCGTGCCCAAGTCGCGCTATGCCGATACCCAGCTGAATCCGGGGGATCGCCTGGAGATCGTCATCGCCGTCGGCGGCGGCTGACGCCGCAGGGCAGGGGGGTGTTGCACGACGCCCCCACCGTGCCGCTCCCATCGGCAGCCCGCCTGCCGCACACGGCCGACCTAGCCCGGTCCGCCAGCCCTCTCCCTCCTTTTCCCGCCCCCGCCCGGCATAGCCGGGCCCCTTCGTTTCAACAGGACACCGTCATGAGCATCACCACGGACGACCCCTTGATCATCGGCAACCGCCGCTTCTCCTCACGGCTGCTGATCGGTACCGGCAAATATGTGGATTTTGCGCAGACCCGCGCAGCGATCG
>JBHADS010000066.1:0-3059 GCA_041855185.1 Lautropia sp.
ACGCGAATCACCTTCAGATCGCAGGGCAGGGCGGCGCCACGGCCGCGCTCGATGCGGCAATGGCGCAGCAGATCTCCCGCCTTGGGCGCAGGGATGTTCCGGGGCCAGTAGAAACACAGACCACCGGCCGACAGATCGTGCAATGGCCCCTGTGCTTCGCCGCCCGGGCCGACGCGGAAGAACAGCATCGCCTGGTCATCGGCGGGCGGCATCACGCGGAAATCATTGCGCCGCTGCACCCGCCAGCCATAGTTTGGAATCCGGGCCACCAGCTGATATCGATGACCATCCTCGCGCAATGCCAGCGTTTCCAGCGTCAACTGAATCTTGACCGCGCCGGTGTTGCCGACCAGTGTCAGGCCGTAGGCGTTCAGCAGCGGATCGTAGTGCTCCGGGTCGCCGCTGACTTCGAGGCAGAGATGCTCCGCCTCCAGGGCTTCGATGTGCGTCAGCAGATGAATGCGTTCATCGGCCGTATGCAGCACCACGTGCGCCCGGGCCGACATCAGCTCGCGAAGCATCGAGCGAACGGAGATGGTGCCTTCGACACGAAAATCATCGAGACCCTCGGCGGCGCTCAGCGGCAGATAGCCGGGCATCGAGGTGCACAACTCATGGGGGACAGGCTGGGTGTTCATGACAGTGCGATGGATGAGTGGGATGCTTCGACGATAGCCCGATGCATCGGCACTGTCCGCAACCAGGGCGACAGACGAGCATAGCCGGGCGACGACAGTCGGCGGATCTTCTCGTCGACCTGCAGGATCTGGCGAATGATGCGCAGCCGGGCGCTTTCGAGCTGGCGTTGCGCATCAGGGCAGTGTGCTTCCAGATCGTCCCAGCTCGATTGCAGGGAGCGCGCCAGCTGTGGCAGCGCGCCACGCAGGCGCTTGACCTCCGCCCAGTCGCCCGACTGTGCGGCATGCAGCATCGTTTCGGAGAGCTGCAGCGCATCGGCATACTGCGGGGGCAGGGTGGGCGCGGCTTGATGAAGGACGGCCATGATCCCTGTCCTCAGGCATTGGGGCGCAGATTCATCACTTGCGGACGGATGCTGCGCCAGGCATCGCGCAGCTCCTGCAACAGATGCGTGACCTCCTCGTACTGCTCGAGGTTGTTGTGCAGATTCGCTTCCAGCAGCGTCTGGCACATGTAGGTGTACAGCGACGAGAGATTCGAGGAAATCTCGCCGGCATCGTGATCGAGCGAAGCCTTCAGACCCTCATCGATGATGCGAATGGCGCGCGTGGTCGATTGCCCCTTGGCGGTGATGTTGCCCTGCTTCAGCGCGATGGCCGCCTTCATCGTGGCCGTGACGGCGCCATCGAAAAGCATCTCGACGAGGCGATGGGGATCTGTCATGTGAACCGTGCTTTCGAGATCCACTGTGTGATACGAAGCCGCCGCAGGATGGTGATGACTAGTGAACATGTGCAGATCCGATAGAGAGAGTGGTTTGTTGCCGAAGGGCATATTGCCATCCGAGTCAAGCGGCTGATCGCCGATACCGATGGCCTCTTGTACGCTTTATCGACGCTTGGCCGGCAGACTTTAGGCCGTTTGCAGATTGAACGGAAAAGCCGTGCTTATCTCTGCTTGGCGCGGAACTGCACGCAAGTGACTGTAAAACAAGACACAATTTCCGGTCACGGATGGCAGCCGGCGGTGGGCGGGCAGTCCGAGCAAGCCCGTCACCGCCTCGGCGCTCACCATGAAAAAACCCGCTCGCCGGGGCCGCGCTCTCGCGCTGCGCCGACGAACGGGCGTTGTGCCGATGTTGAAAGGCGTGTGCTCAGGGCGCGAACTGCACGGGATCGCGCCCTCCCGAAACGGGCATCCCGCGTCAGGGCAGCAGTGCCGCGATCGACGAGAAGGAGTTGGTGATCTTCGTCAGGTTGGCGTCCAGTGCTGCATACTGGGCGCGCAGCTGCTCCTCCCGGCGTTCGAGCTGGGTGTTCAGCCGCTCCTGCTTGTCCGAATAGGATCTCAGGGTCCGGTTCAGCGCTTCGGTTGCTCCATTCAGAGCGCCGCTCGGGTCCAGAATCTCCTTCAGGCGCTCACTGAGCTGCTTGGCCAGACCCTGGCTGGTGGTCGCCGCGGTGGTGGCGCCAGCCGCCGACGTACCGCCTGCTGCCGTCGTTGCCGTTGCCGTCGTGCCGCTTGCACTGACTTGCTCGCCCGACAGCAGCCGGCGCAGACGGGCAGGGTCGTTCAGCAGGTTGTCGAGCTTGTCGCTCTTGATGCTGAGGCTGCCATCACGGCCCAGCTCGAAGCCTGCATTCGACAGACTGTTCTCATCCGAGCCTGGCTGGGCACGCACCAGCGAGCGCAGCTGATTCTGGATGCGGATCACCGTGGCATTGCCCTGCAGCGTGCCGGCCGTCTTCGAGCCGGCGTCATAGCGGGTCTCGTTGGCGATCAGGCTGTTGGCCTTGTTGTAGGCGCTGATGAAGGCATTCACATCCTCGCGCAGCGCTTCCTTGTTGGTATCGACCTGAATCGACACCGGGGCGCTGTCGACCTTCTTCAGTTCCAGCGTCACCCCCTCGATCAGCGAAGTCACCTTGTTGGACGGGGAGGTGGCAGCCAGTCCATTGATCTCCATCCGCGCATCGCGGGCGATCTGCGTGCGCTGGCTGCCGTTGGCGCCGTTCGGCGCAGTGGCCGACATGCTCAGGGCATCCAGCTGACTGCCGCCGCTGGCCGTAGCAGTGACCTCGAAAGCATTCTGGGCGCCGGTCTCACGGCTGCTCAGCATCAGGCGCACACCTGTGCCATCGTTCACCAGGCTGGCGCTGACACCGGCAGTGCTGCTGCGGTTGATGGCGTCGCGGATATCCGTCAGCTTCGCATCGGCTGCCACATTGATTTCGATCGCCTGGCGCTGCGTATCGGCCGTGAAGGCAGTGCCGGTCTGATCGACACTGCCGAGCTGAATGCGCAGCGTACCGCCGCCCACCACCGCATCGGCGCTGGCAAAGGCGCGGCTGGCCACCGTCTGGCTCTGCGCCAGTTGCTGCACCACCAGCGAATGCGTGCCCCGTACACCGCCCGTGCCG
>JBHADS010000067.1:0-6957 GCA_041855185.1 Lautropia sp.
AACTTCAACGCCTTGAACCTGGACAAAGGTTACTGCATCGACAGCAGTGCGAGGTGGTATGAGGATGACCGCGTGCCGACACGTCTTGGCGACGAAAGCTTGACCCTCTATCTGGCGAAGTGGCAAGACGGGGAACTACTGCCCTTGTGCGAAGACAAGGGCCATGCCTGGGAGCAGTCTGCCGTGCGTATCGCTGCCAATCGTGCAAAGTCATTGTCGCCTGCGTGGCAGGCTCGCTTTGATACGGCCATCGCCGCGCTGCGAGCCAGATATCGGCTGTTGCAGGAACACGCGTTCGTCCTGCCGTTGGTCGAGGAGGACGGCATTCTGCGCGCCGAGGTTCTGGATGTTCGGGACAAGGTGACGGTGATGTCCTACAGCCTTCGGGAGGGGTTGGTATGGTGAGTCGCATCGCTCAGGAGGGGCTTGGGGCGAGACAGCGAGATGCGCAGAAATTATGGATGCGATGGTGTGTGGGGGCGGATAGTGGTAATCGCGTCTGGTCATGCCTTGCCAGGGGGGAGAGAACAGTGAACATAAACGTCACGATCAATAGGTAACTGATGATGAATCTGCTCGAAGACAAGTGGATAAAAGGTGTCACTGCCGATGGGTCGGTGGCATTGATGTCGCCGCTGGATATCAGTGATCAGCGCTGGGTGGATATCTACGCCGAACGGCCGGATTTTCGGGGGGGCATATATCAGTTCCTGATCGGTGCACTGCAGTTGGCCTGTGCGCCCGAGGACACAGAGGAATGGCGTGATCGTCTGAATGAGCCGCCGGAGGGGGATGAGCTGAAGGCGGCGCTCAGCCCTTATCAGCATGCCTTTCTGCTTGAGAGCGAGGCAGGTAAGCCCGCATTCATGCAGGATCTGGATTTACCTGATGACGCCAATCGGTTGTCCGTTCGGGAGCTGTTGATTGATGCCGGCTCCGACAGCAATCTGTACTTCAATAAACCGGTTGATGATTTCTGCCTGTGCGAGCGTTGCGCAGCCCAGGCTTTGTTCACCTTGCAGATCAACGCGCCATCTGGCGGCCGGGGGGTTCGGACTTCGTTGCGTGGTGGTGGGCCGCTGACGACCCTGCTGGCGCCGGCTGAGCGCCAGAGCCCGGCAAGCCTGTGGCAGAAGCTCTGGCTGAACGTTCTGCCCACAGAGGTGCTGGGGTACGAGCCGGTCAAAGGAGTGAGCGCTGTGCTGCCCTGGTTGACCAAGACCCGGACCAGCGATGGAACCCAAGGCGTCGCAACAACCCCGGAGAGCGTCCACCCGCTGCAGGCTTACTGGAGCATGCCTCGGCGCATTCGTCTGGTGGAGGAAGCCAAGGGGACAAAGGGATGTTGCTCGTTGTGTGGTGCAACCGAGGTCCGGGTCTTTCATCAGTATCAGACCCGGCATGGAGGCACCAACTATACGGGCGCGTGGGTACATCCTCTGACGCCCTATAAATTCGATCCCAAAGGTGTGGGAGTACCGATCTCCTGCAAGGGGCGGGAGGCAGGCAAGGGCTATCGTGAGTGGGTGGGTCTGGTGTTGGGCAATGAGGATCAACAGCCCGACGCAGCCCAGGTGGTGAAGCATTTCAACCGTATCCCAAGAAGGCCCGAGGTGCGTCTCTGGTGCTTTGGCTATGCGATGGACAACATGAAAGCGCAATGCTGGTACGAGAGCTGGTTGCCGGTGACGAATGTGGACGTCAGTCTACGAGCCAGGTTTGTGCAGCATGTGAAGATCATCCTGGACTCCGCAGAGGCAATGGCATCGCTCTTGAACCGTTACGTCAGAACAGCTTGGTTCAAGAGGCCCGCAGATGCCGGGCAGGAACCCGCTGTTCCGCAGAGCTTCTGGCAACGAAGCGAGGAGGTTTTCTATCGATCGGTATTCGAGCTCTCCCGCGCGCAGGATCTGGAGAGCGCAGCGGCGTATCGACCGGTCTACGAGCGATGGCTGAAGAACACCAGGAACATGGTTCTTCGGCTCTTTGATGAATGGGTGCTCAATGTGCCTGTGGAAGATATGGATCTGCGGAGAGTCGTCAAAGCGCGGGCCGATCTGCTCCAGAATCTCTGGAGTGATAAAGGCATGAAAGCTGTGGTGGATGTTGTGTCGGGCGGAGCGAAGAAAGCTGGTAGAGCCAAAAAAGGAGCGAAGAAGCAGGAGGCTGATGCATGAAACCCAGAAAACTACGATTGAACGATCTTCAGCAACAGTGGGTGAAGGACTGGTGGCGGGCCTTGCAGCCTCGCGGGGAGAACGACCCGCCTCTGCCTGGAGACCTGCTTGGCTTGAAACGAGCCGACCGCGCGCAGATCAGCCGTTGTACGGACGTGCCGGATTTGCTTGCCCAGCGTGCCGTGCTGATATTTGCACAGCATTTGATTGAACGGGGAGGGAAGAACAGCTTTCTGCCGGATGAAGGGGGCAGCTATGAGCAGCTCGCCCGCGTGGCAGCGCTGCTGGCGCTCGTTCGTGAACCGTTGCATGAGGACCGGACACTTGCATGGCAACTGGGCCACGCGGCGGGGAACCCTCGGCCCTTGATGAGTGAGCTGCGTTTCATGGCCATGCAGCGTTGTTGGGAACTGGACGAGCTGCTGTTGCATTGGCGGCGGGCGCTGCAGCTGGCCGATCGCAAGGCGAATCTCGTGCGTCTGGCCGATGACCTGCTGCTTTGGCAGAAGGAGCAGGGGCATGTGCTTGCCCACGCCAGCGCAGGCGTCAAGTTCCGTTGGGCACATGATTATTACCTGAGCAGCCGTGATCAGGCTGCGGTACGAGAAACCGAATCGATGACGGAGAAACTGGCATGACACGCTTCATTCAATTGCATCTGCTCACCTCCTACCCGCCGGCCAACCTGAACCGGGATGATTTGGGCAAACCCAAGACTGCCCGCCTTGGGGGCGTCAAACGGCTGCGGGTTTCCTCCCAAAGCCTCAAGCGCGCGTGGCGCACATCGGAGCAGTTTCAGCAGGAGCTCGCTGGGTATATCGGCACCCGTACCAGACGACTTGGGGTGGAGGTGTTCAAAGGGCTGACCGATGCAGGTGTGTCGGAGCAGAAGGCCAAGGAGTGGGCGGGGGAAATTGCCGAGGTCTATGGCAAGCTTAAGAATGACAAGCCGTTGGAAATCGAGCAGCTCGTGCACATCTCACCTGAAGAGCGTCAGACGCTGAAAGCCTTGACGGCCAAACTGGTGGCAGATAACCGTCCTCCATCTCAGGAGGAGCTGGACGAGCTGCTCCACATGCAGACGGCCGTTGATATTGCGATGTTTGGACGGATGCTGGCTGGCAAGGGCAAGGCGCAGTTCAATGGAGAAGCGGCTGTACAGGTTGCACATGCCATCGGCGTGCACGCATCGACTGTCGAAGACGACTACTTCACGGCTGTCGATGATCTCAACCGGGATGATCCTGATGCAGCGCATGTCGGGGCTACAGCCTTTGCGGCTGCAGTTTTCTATCAGTATGTCTGTATCGACCGAGCGCTGCTGAAGAAGAATCTGGGCAATGATGAAGCCATGACCCAGAAGGCGTTGCGTGCCCTGGTGCGGGCGGCCCTGACGGTAGCGCCCAATGGCAAGCAGAACAGCTTTGCCAGCCGTGCCTATGCATACTACGCCTTGCTCGAAAAGGGCGATCAGCAACCACGCTCCCTTTCACTGGCGTTTGTACGGCCTGTGGCCGGATCTGACTATGCAGCAGATGCGATCACGGCCTTGGAGCGGGTACGCAACAACATGGACAAGGTCTATGGTGCGTGTGCGGACGAGCGTGAGCAGTTTGATGTCCTGAAGGGCGAGGGCTCTCTGGACCGCCTGCTTGATTTTGCTGTGTCGGAGTAAGGCGATGGCGGACTATTTGCTGTTTCGTCTCTACGGGCCACTGGCCAGTTGGGGCGAGATCGCGGTGGGGGAGGACCGTCACTCGGCAGTCCGGCCGTCGCGTTCGGCACTGCTGGGTCTTCTGGGGGCCGCGCTGGGCTTGGACCGGAACGATGAGGATAGCCAGCAGAAGCTGTGCAACGGATATCGTTTCGGTATCAAACTGTTGAGCCCTGGATTTGCGCTGCGCGATTACCACACGGTACAGAAAGGCGTTCCACCGCGCAAAAGCGTGTTTCGGTCCCGCCGTCAGGAGCTGATGGCGGAGAAAATCGAGACGATCCTTTCGAACCGGGAATACCGTTGCGACAGCCTTTCGATTGTCGCGGTGCAGGCTCTGGAGAGCGCTCCTGAGAATCTGGACACCCTGGAGAAAGCGCTGAAGTGCCCGCATTACACCTTGTATCTGGGGCGTAAGTCCTGCCCGCTGGCGGCGCCGCTGTCACCACAGCGGGTATCGAGCAGCAGCCTGCGCGAGGCGCTGGACTCTGCGCAGTTTCCATCGCTGCTGGCGCTGACAGACAACAAAGAGCCGCGGCAAGACTGGCCGGCCGAGCGGGACCGGAAAGCCTTTCGCCTGCAGCAGACACGTTACTACTGGGAAGAGGACATGGAGGCGGGCATGGCGCATGATCTGGACACTTGGCGGCATGACCAGCCCATTTCTCGATCGCGTTGGCAGTTTTCTCGTCGGCGGGAGCTGAGCCGTATCCAGGAGCAGAATGAGGAGGCAGCATGACGCATTTCTTTTCCCATGTACGCCTCGCTACAGGGCTGCATGAATCCAGGGAGCTTCGCGCTCTCATGCGCAGAGCCGACGCCTATAGTGACCACGCGCTGATCTGGCGGCTTTTCCCGGGTGATGATGTCGAGCGGGATTTCGTTTTTCGGGGCTTGACCGATGCGCGCGAGTTCTACGTGGTGTCGGCCAGGGAACCGCAGAACGACTCGGGTTGGTTTCAGATCCGATCGAAGGTCTATCAGCCTGCGCTGGCTGAGGGGGATGTGCTGCATTTCGATTTGCGTGCCAACCCTGTCGTATCTCGAAGAACCGAGAATGGACGGTCCGTGCGCCACGATATCCTGATGGATACGAAGCACAGACTTGCCGGCGAGGGGGGGGACGGCGCGCAACTGAAGGAGGCGCTGGATCAGGCAGGCGGGGAGTGGCTCCTGAAGCGCGCCGAGCAGTGGGGGTTGGAGGTAGAGCCCGCCAGCGTGATCCAGTCTGCTTACACGCAACACCATCTGCGCATCACGGGCAAGAAGGAAGGAAAGGAGCGCTTGATCCGCTTTTCCAGCCTGGATTATCAGGGGGTAGCCAAGGTTGTTGAGCCTGATTTGCTGAAGAATGCACTGCTGCATGGGGTGGGGCACGCCAAGGGCTTTGGTTGTGGCCTGTTGCTCGTCCGACGTCTGTCCTGAAACAAGAGGCTTCAAGTGCTTCCTCCCATCAAACCGTTGCCGATGAAGGATCGTGTGTCGATGGTGTTCGTGCAGTACGGACAGATCGATGTCCAGGATGGTGCCTTTGTGGTGATCGACCAGAATGGCGTCCGTATGCACATTCCCGTTGGCTCGGTTGCCTGCATCCTGCTGGAGCCGGGGACGAGGGTTTCTCATGCAGCGGTGCATTTAGCGGCAACGGTCGGAACCCTGCTCGTCTGGGTAGGGGAGGCCGGTGTGCGCCTTTACGCCAGTGGGCAGCCCGGAGGGGCGAGGGCCGATCGCCTGCTGTATCAAGCCAAGCTTGCATTGGATGATGATCTGCGCCTGAAGGTGGTGCGCAAGATGTATGAGATGCGTTTTGGTGAGCCCGCACCTGCGCGTCGCAGCATCGAGCAGCTGCGTGGGATCGAAGGGGCGCGTGTGCGTGAGCACTACAAGATGCTGGCCAAGCAGTACAAGGTCGATTGGAAATCCAGGAACTACGACTACACCCACTGGGATGCGGCCGATATTCCGAATCGTTGCCTTTCAGCAGCCACGTCGTGCCTCTATGGCATTACGGAAGCAGCTGTTCTTGCCGCTGGTTATGCGCCTGCAGTCGGGTTCATTCATACAGGCAAGCCCCTGTCCTTCGTATATGACATCGCCGATCTCTTCAAGTTTGAATCGGTCGTGCCTCTGGCCTTCAGGATCGCCGCTAAATCCCCTGCGCAACCCGAGCGGGAGGTGCGCTTGGCGTGTCGAGACCTGTTTCGCAGCGACAAGCTGCTGGGCAAGATCATCCCGACGATCGAGGAGGTTCTGTCGGCGGGCGGTGTCGAGCCGCCTGCCGCACCCCCCGAATCGATCCCTCCCGCTATCCCTAATCCGGTCAGCCTGGGAGAGGCTGGGCACCGGAGCCAGTAAACGTATCGGGAGCGTGAAACAAGGGAGGTGCCATGAGCTTTCTGGTTGTCGTTACAGAGAATGTTCCGCCCCGCCTGCGGGGCAGATTGGCCATCTGGCTGCTGGAGGTCCGCGCCGGTGTATACATCGGCGACGTATCCAAACGCACCCGCGAAATGGTCTGGGAGCAGCTGGAGGCAGGCTACGAGCAGGGCAGCGTCGTGATGGCCTGGGCGAGCAACCACGAGTCCGGCTATGAGTTCCAGACCCTGGGCGAGAACAGACGCCTGCCGGTTGAGTTCGACGGGCTATTCCTCGTTGCATTCCACCCCTCTGCAACACCTGTTCTTTAACAGTCAGAATTCTGGTAGATTTGAGAGGCTCGAAATTCTTCCGATAAATTAACCACTTATCGGAAGTGCGTTCCCCGCGCTCGCGGGGATGAACCGTCATCCCTGGTGCCCAAGGCCAGAACCGACAGGCGTTCCCCGCGCTCGCGGGGATGAACCGCCTTCACAAGCTACCACTTCCGACGTTTCCGAGCGTTCCCCGCGCTCGCGGGGATGAACCGACCTCATGGCCACTCGATATCGGTAGTGGTACGCGTTCCCCGCGCTCGCGGGGATGAACCGGTGGACTGTCTCACGGATGGCTTGAGCGTTGCAGCGTTCCCCGCGCTCGCGGGGATGAACCGATGGCGGCCAGCACCTTGGCCGTCGGGCTGTCGCGTTC
>JBHADS010000068.1:0-2958 GCA_041855185.1 Lautropia sp.
CTACGACATGAACGACTTCCCGGATGCCGTCAAGAGCGCCGCCGAAGCCGGCGTGACCCGCAACGGCAAGAAGGTGACGGTGAAGATGGTCTCCTTCGCACCGGCCTACGATCCCTCCGAGTTCACCGTCAAGGTCGGCGATGAAGTGACGCTGATCCTGACCAATCTCGACAAGGTCGAAGATCTGACCCACGGTCTGGCGATTCCCGAGTTCAACGTGCAGTTCGTGGTGAACCCGCAGGAAACGCAGTCCGTCACCTTCACCGTCGATCGGCCGGGGGTGTTCTGGTACTACTGCACCAACTTCTGCCACGCGCTGCACCTGGAGATGCGCGGCCGGATGATCGTCGAACCCTGATCGTCCGGGGGCGTCGATCGCTGATCGTGCCGGGCCACAGGACGGCGCTCCCTGTCTTGCCTCGCAGGTGTGGCCCGGTGCCGGGGAGACACGGCACAGACACCGTGCCCGTCCCACGACGTGCGCCTGCCCGTCGTGGCGCAGACGCAGCAAGTAGAACGAGGGCTGACCCACGCAGAATACAGGGGCTGGCCCTCCCTTTGACGATGAACAACCCATTCATTTGGCACGGTGCAAGACATGAAATGGACTTCTGTTGGGACGCTGCTGTGGGCTGTCGTGCTCGGCTGCCTGCTGATCGGGTCTTCGGTGATTGGGGATTCCGCCTCTGCAGCCCCCCGCGGTGCGGGCGCCGGTGGTACGCAGGCTTACGAGGCGGAACTGCCGGAGGGTCTGGCCACGGCCGCCGATATGTGTGCGCTCCTGCCCTGCCGGGATGTGTTTCCGGCGGCCACCGCCTTCTCGACCCGCAAGGGCCAGCCTCCCTATGTCGAAGCGCTGGGCGGGCCCGATGGCAAGCAGGTGCTCGGCTATGTGATGCTGTCCACCGACATTACCGACATCCCCGCCTACTCGGGCAAGCCTGTGGTCACGCTGATCGGCATGGACACGGCTGGCAAATTCGTCGGCATCAAGATCCTCAAGCACTCCGAGCCGATCCTGCTGCTGGGCATTCCGGAGTCGGCGCTGCTGAAATTCAATGATCAGTACCTGGGCCGCTCGGTCAAGGACAACATCGAAGTCGGCCAGTCGCGCCCCGAGGACGAGGTGATCGGGGTGGACGCGATCTCGGGTGCCACCGTCACCGTGATCGCCCAGAATCAGGTGATCATGTCCTCGGCAGCGGCCATCGCCCGGCAGGTCGGCATCATCGAGCCGGTGGTTCGCAAGCCGGTCGAGTATGTGCAGCCGGCGCCCGGCAGCCAGCCTCCGAGCTGGGATGAGCTGGTCCGGCAGGGCGCGGTGCGCCAGGTGCGCATCCAGCCCCAGCAGGTGGGACTGCCCGCCTCGCCCGAGCCCTTCATCGAACTCTGGTTCGGCGCACTGAACTCGCCGATCGTCGGTCCGGCGATTCTGGGCGAAAGCAACTGGCGGCACCTGATGAGCCGCCTCGGCCCCGGTGAGAATGCCCTCTTCGTCGTGCGTACCGCCGGCCGGGAGTCCTTCAAGGGTTCCGGCTTCGTGCGCGGCGGCATCTACGACCGCATCCAGGTCCGCCAGGAAGGCGACACCTTCACCTTCCGCGACACCGACGCGATGAACCTCTATGGCATCCAGGCCAAGGGCGCTCCGCGCACCACCGAATCGGGCATCTTCATGATCCGCTCGAATGCCTTTTCGGCGGCGTACCCGTGGAAGCTCAGCTTCCTCGGCAACAAGGTCGATCGCAATAGCGGCGCCAAGACCTTTCTGGCCTTCGACACCGAATACTGGCTGCCGGCGGAATATCTGGTGGGCGGACACCCGGAGATCATCCGTCCCGATCCCACCTGGCTGAAGATCTGGAAGGCGCGCTGGTTGTCGATCAGCCTGTTTGCCGCCCTGCTGATCGCGGTGGCCGTGGTCTATGCGCTGCGCGAGCCGCTCACCCGCCGCTCGACCCACAAGAACAAATGGCCGGTCAACGCCTTCAAGTACAGCTTCTGGCTGATCTTCGTGTTCTGGGTCGGCTTCGGGCTGATGGCCCAGCCCTCGATCACCCAGGTGCTGACCTGGTTCCATTCGATTCTGTTCCGCTGGGAATGGGCGCTGTTCCTCAGCGATCCCTTCATCTTCCTGTACTGGATCTTCATCATCATCACTGTCTTCGTGTTCGGACGGGGGCTGTTCTGCGGCTGGACCTGCCCCTTCGGCTCGATCCAGGAGATCCTGCACAAAGTGGCGCACCGCATCGGGCTGGCCCGCTTTCAGTTCCAGCTGCCGATGCGCTGGCACGACCGCCTGAAGTGGATCAAGTACGCCGTGTTCGTCGGCTTGCTGGCAGTGTCGCTGTTCTCGATGGTCGAGGCCGAGAAGCTGGCCGAGGTCGAACCCTTCAAGACGACCTTCCTGGTCGGCGTGTTCAACCGCAGCTGGCCCTTCGGCGCCTTCGTGCTGGCGATCCTGGCCGTCTCGCTGTTCATCGAACGCCCCTACTGCAAGTACATCTGCCCGCTGGGTGCCTCGCTGGCCATGCCCAGCACCTTCAGATGGTTCGGTCTCAAACGAAAACCGGACTGCAACCGCTGCAAAGCCTGTGCCAAAGGCTGTGGCGCACAGGCCATCAACGCGGATGGGCAGATCGATCACCGTGAATGCCTGCACTGTCTGGATTGCATGATCCTCTACACCGACACCGCCGGCTGTCCACCGCTGGCCAAGGAGCGCAAGCGGCGCGAACGCGAGGGTCTGCCGCTGACAGCCATCGGCAAGGACGGCTATTTCATTCCGATCCGGCCCGAAACCCTGACCCCGGCACAGCAGCCGGTGCAAGGGGTCGATCCCCGCCTGCCCACCGCGCCGGCACAGCCGCCGCTGGCTGCGCTGCACGGGGTGCGGCGCCTGCTGGCGGAAATCTGTGACCACCTGTGGCCCTTCAGCCGCAGCGGCTGGAACGCCAG
>JBHADS010000069.1:0-6962 GCA_041855185.1 Lautropia sp.
CGCCCTGCCCGCGCCCTGCCCCCGCGTCCGGGCGCCGGTCTGCGGAGCCCGCAGGGCTGCTCCCCGCCTCGGCAGCCTTCGCATCGCGCCTGGCGTTCTGGCTGAAGCGCCCGAAGGCGGCCAGCTTGTCCAGCGAGGAGGCCGACAGGCCGGGCGGCGCGCCCGCAGCAGCGGCCCCCGGCGCAGCGGCGGCACGACCGGATGCGCCCCTGTCGACACGGCCGGAAGCGGCCACGCCCGGCAGGTCGCCGCGACCGCCCGCAGCCGCGGCGCGGCCTTCGGCAGCACGGTCAGCCGCAGCGCCAGCGCTGCCCGCCTGTCGAGCCGCAACGTCGGCACGCCCCCCGCCCACGCCCGTGGCGGCCGGAGCCCCCTGCCGGGCACGCATCTGCGCCGCCACTTTCGAGAACTCGGCCTGGAATGCCGTCTGGGCCTGCGAACCGTAGGCGGCCCGCAACTGCGACAACTGCCGCGACACCGCCAGCACCCGGCCATGTTCGTTGACCAGCCGGAAATTCATCTGCATGTGCGCCGGCAGGTTCTCGGTGCGGAAATCGGCGGCGGCGATGC
The DNA here is from genome assembly GCA_041855185.1 of Lautropia sp. Taxonomy (GTDB): domain Bacteria; phylum Pseudomonadota; class Gammaproteobacteria; order Burkholderiales; family Burkholderiaceae_E; genus Lautropia. The sequence continues at coordinate 571 of JBHADS010000069.1, forward strand.
GTACCCCCTGCGCCCGCTGCCGCAGAAAACCCAGCAGCGATTCGATCAGCGAGGTGCCGGCCGGCAGCTCGGCATGTGCCTCGACGAAGGCTTCCGAGGTCTTGTCGAGCGGCAGCAGATGGCGGCGCCAGCGCTGCGGCAGCGATTTGAGCAGCACCGCGACCTTGGCCGCCAGCATGCCGGGCACCAGCCATTCACAGCGCTCGGCATCGACCTGATTGAGCGCATGCAGCGGCACGGTGAGCGTGACGCCATCGTCGCTGGCGCCCGGCTCGAAGTGGTAGCTGAGCGAGAAATCCACGCCGTGCATCCGCACGAGCCGGGGAAAGCGCTGCTCGTCGACCCCTTCGGTGTCCTTGCGCAGCAGCTCGTCCCGCGACAGCTTCAGCAGCTCGGGGTTCTGCTTGACCGTCTCCCGATACCAGGCCGTCAGCGCCTTGGCCGAGCAGATGTCCTCGGGCACCTGCTGGTCGAACCAGGCCACCAGCGCCTCGTCGTCCACCAGCAGATCGGGACGGCGGATCTTGTGCTCCAGCCGCTCGATCTCGGCCACGACCTTGCGGTTGTGACGGATGAAGGCACTGTCCTCGGGCCATTCTCCACCCACCAGCCCGTGGCGGATCATCAGCATCCGCGCCTCGGCCGGGTCGACGGCCTCGAAGGGCACGCGCCGGGCGTTGTAGAGCACCAGCCCGTAGAGCACGCCCCGCTCCAGCGCCATCGCCTTGCCGCTGCTTTTCTCCCAGTGGGGATTGCTCCACGAGCGCTTGATCAGATCGCCGGCAGCCGCCTCGATCCAGTCCGGTTTGATCGCGGCGACGGTGCGCGCCTGCAGACGACCGGTATCGACCAGTTCGGCCGCCATCAGCCAGCGCGCCCCGGCCTTCTTCTGCCCGGCCGTGCCGGCATCGGCCGCCTGGGCCGCCTTGCCGCTCTGCTTCTTGGCCAGTGCCGAGCCGGGATGCACGAAGAACTTCTGCTGATGCGTGCCCTGCCAGCCCGGCCCTTCGGGCAGCCGATGCGCGACGTTGCCGAGCAGGCCGGTCAGGAGCGCCCGATGTACCGTATCGGGGTTGGCTTCGGCCTCGTTGATCTTCCAGCCCAGCCCGCGAACCAGCTCGCTGAGCTGCGCGAGCACATCGGCCCATTCGCGCAACCGCCGGATCGACAGAAACTCCCGGCCCATGCGTGCCGCCAACGCCCGGTGGGATTCACCCCGCTGCTTGCGCTCGGCAAGCTGGGTCTGCCAGTAGCGCCACAGGCGCAGCCACGACAGGAAATCGGATTGGGGCACGGCAAAGCGGGCATGGGCCTGATCGGCCGCCTGCTGGGCGGCGGGCGGTCGCTCGCGCGGGTCCTGCACCGACAGCGCGGCCGTGATCACCAGCACCTCGGCCAGACAGCCGCTGCGGTGGCCGGCCAGCAGCATCCGCGCCAGCCGGGGATCGACCGGCAACCGGGCCAACTGGCGGCCGATCGGCGTCAGCCGCTGGCGCTCGTCCATCGCCCCCAGCTCGGCCAGCAGCGCATAGCCATCGGCAATCGCCTTCGGCGAGGGCTTGTCCAGAAAGGGAAAGGCCGAGACCTCGGTCAGCCCCAGGGCGTTCATGCGCAGGATGACCGAGGCCAGCGAGGAGCGCAGGATCTCGGGGTCGGTGAAGGCCGGCCGCTTCAGGAAATCGGCCTCATCGAAGAGCCGGACGCAGATGCCCTCGGCGACGCGGCCGCAGCGCCCTGCCCGCTGATTGGCGGCCGCCCGCGACACCGGCTCGATCAGCAACTGATCGACCTTGCCGCGGATGCGATAGCGCAGCATCCGCGCCAGCCCCGAATCGACGACGTAGCGGATACGCGGCACGGTCAGCGAGGTCTCGGCCACATTGGTCGAGAGCACGATGCGCGGCGCATCGCCGGGCGAGAACACCCGCTGCTGCTCGGCCGCCGGCAGGCGCGCATAGAGTGGCACGATCTCCGCGTGCGAGAGCATCAGCGCGGCACGGGCGGCATCGCTCTGCCCCCGGCGCTGAGCGGCCGCGCGCTGCTGGGCGCGACGAAGATGTTCGGTGCAGTCGCGGATCTCGCGCTCGCCCGGCAGAAAGACCAGCACGTCGCCGGGCTTCTCGCGCCAGAGTTCGACGATGGCCGCCTCGACTGCGGCAGGCAGATCGGTCTCGTCCTCGTCATCGCCACGCGGCCCACCCCGGCCTGCGGCGGCCGAGGCGGATGCCCCGCCGGACGGGGCCGCCACCGCCGTGCCTGGCGCGCCTGCCCCCGTGGCAGCGCGGCCGTTCTCCGCCCCATCCGCCGCTGCCTCGTCGGCCCGGACGGCCCCGCCGGCGGAGGCGCCCTCCGCGGCCCCGGCCCTGGCCCAGCCCAGACCGCCGCCCGGCAGCGCAATCATCGCCTCGACCGGCCGGTAACGGACCTCGACCGGATAGAGCCGGCCCGAGACTTCGATGACCGGCGCGGGCTTGCCCGGCTGCCCGAAATGCTCGGCGAAGCGGGCCGCATCGATGGTGGCCGAGGTGATGATCAGCTTCAGATCCTTGCGGCGCGGCCCATCGACCAGCTGTTTCAGGTAGCCCAGCAGGAAATCGATGTTCAGGCTGCGCTCGTGCGCCTCGTCGATGATCAGCGTGTCATAGGCCGACAGCAGGCGGTCGCGCTGGCTTTCGGCCAGCAGGATGCCATCGGTCATCAGCTTGATGCGGGTGCCGGGCGAGGTCTTTTCGTTGAAGCGGATCTTGTAGCCGACATCGGTGCCCAGCGGCGTGCCCAGTTCCTCGGCGATGCGGTTCGCCACACTGCTGGCAGCGATCCGCCGGGGCTGGGTATGGCCGACCAGGCCGCCCCGGCCGGTGACAGGGTCGCGCACGCCCCTTCCGGCCTCCAGGCAGAATTTGGGGAGCTGGGTGGTCTTGCCCGAGCCGGTTTCACCGGACACGATGACCACGGGATACTGGCGGATGGCTTCGACGATGCGTGCACGGTGCTCTGAAACCGGCAAGGCATCGATGACGGCCTGCATGGCCGTCTGCGCCGCAGTGGGCGCGGATGCGGATGAGGGATTCACGCGGGGATTATAGGCATCCGGCCGGCCAATCGCATCCGCTCGGCGCGGTGCCTGGGTCTCGACCGGGCAGCAGCATTCGTTGTGTCTGCCGGGTTCCAGGGCGGGCGACAGCGTGCATTGTGTCTGATTGCCCAGGCTTGCTGGCGAAGCGCGCCGGACCGGGAGCCCGATCGGCAAGGAATGGTGGGGTGGGATGAAACAGAAACCGGCCGGAGCGCGGGCGCCCGAGCGGCCCCGACCAGCAATTGATGCGACTGCGATACAGTTCGTGTGGATGTAGCCGACCAGCAGCTTCCCGCTGCCCCAAGCCGTTTGGCATTTGCAGCGATAATCGGCGCAGCCCCGGCGCTGGAGCCGCAGCGCGATGCACGCGCGACCGCCCCGGCGCAGGCACGCACGGCCGCAGCCCTGCGCCGTCCTTGTCCGATCGACCTTGATTCCTGACCCGACCGATTCCTGATCCGACCGATGAACACCCCCGCCTCTCACGACCCGCTGCCCGCCGACCCCGGCGGTGCCTTCGACAGCCATCAGCAGTTCGTTTCCTGGCTGCGTCAGGTGGCGCCCTACATCCACAAGTTCCGCGGGCAGACCTTCGTGGTGGCGATTCCGGGCGAGCTGATCACCTCGGGCGGCAACATGAATGCGCTGATCCAGGATCTGAGCCTGCTGCATTCGATCGGCATCCGCATCGTGATCGTCAATGGCTGCCGGCCGCAGATCAACGAGCAGCTGCGCCTGCGCGGGCATGAGCCGGCCTACCACAACGGGATGCGCATCACCGACCAGGTGGCGCTGGAATGTGCCAAGGAAGTGGCGGGCGAGATCCGCTACGACATGGAGGCCGGCTTCTCGCAGGGGCTAGCCAACACGCCGATGGCGAATGCCAGCATCCGGGTGATTTCCGGCAACTTCACGCTGGCACGGCCGGTGGGCATCGTCGATGGGGTCGATTACGCCTATACCGGGCTGGTGCGCAAGGTCGATGCCGACTCGATCCGCACCGCACTGGATCATGGCCAGATCGTGCTGCTGTCGGTGATCGGCTATTCGGCCACCGGCGAAGCCTTCAACCTGTCCTCGAAGGAGGTGGCGACCGCCACCGCGGTGGCGTTGGATGCCGACAAGCTGGTCTTTCTGGCCGAAGTGCCCGGTGTGCAGGGTGAAAACGGCGAGGTGCAGACCGAGATCTCGGAAGCCACGGCCAAGCGGCTGCTGGCTGGCGACACGCTGGACGAAGCCACCCGCGAATATCTGCAGGCCGCGCTGAAAGCCTGCGAAGGCGGCGTCGCCCGCTCCCACATCCTGCCCTTCGTCACCGATGGGGTGGTGCTGCTGGAATTCTTCCTGCACGACGGCGTCGGCACCATGCTGGTGGAAGAAACCCTGGAAGCGCTGCGCGAAGCCACCATCGACGACGTGGGCGGCATCCTCGCTGTGATCCAGCCGCTGGAGGAGGATGGCACGCTGGTCAAGCGCGACCGTGCCCTGATCGAATCCGAGATCAACAACTTCACGGTGATCGAACACGACGGCGTGATCTTCGGCTGCGCCGCGATGTACGCCTTCCCCGACGATCAGATGGCCGAGATGGCCTGCCTGGCCGTCAGCCCGCAATCGCAGGGTCTGGGCGACGGCGAGCGGCTGTTGCAACGCATCGAGCAGCGCGCCCGCGCCGCCGGCATCCGCAAGCTGTTCGTGCTGACCACCCGCACCTCGCACTGGTTCCAGAAACGCGGCTTCAAGCTCGGCTCGGTGGACGACCTGCCCAGCAGCCGCAAGAACCTCTACAACTGGCAACGCCGCTCGCAGGTGCTGTTGAAGAATCTCTGAGGGAGATGACGAGAAACTGCTCAGTGCTTCGCTGATCGTGGCTGACTCAGGAGGCGCAGTCGGTTTCGGATATTGCGAATTTTCGTTTATTTCGCTTATGATACTTCTCATGAGAAGATGCTTGAAGCTTCCTGGAGGCTGCCATGACCACACTCACTGCCCCCCGTCCGTTGCCGACGGAAGAAGAAATTGCCATCGCGCGTGAGAGCGGCCGGGCACTGTCTGCGTACCTGCAGACCCGCGCAGAGACCCAGCAAATCGAGATCTTCGACGGCCGGGGCGCATCATCCCATCCTGTCCGTGTCCCGGTATCGGCGCTGCGGCTGCTTGTGGACGTGCTGACCGAAATCGGCGAAGGCAACGCGGTCAGCATCATCCCGATCCACGCCGAATTGACGACTCAGGATGCGGCAGACCTGCTCAATGTCTCGCGCCCCTTCCTCGTGCAACTGCTGGAACGTGGCGAGATCCCGTTTCACAAAGTTGGCACCCACCGCCGTGTCCGTTACCAGGACGTGATTGCGTACAAGGACCGGATCGATGCCGAGCGCAGCAAAGCCCTCGACGCACTGGCCCAACAAGCACAGGCGCTCGGGATGGGGTACGAATGAATGAGCTCGAACTTCACGGTCGTTTACGACGCGTGCGTGCTCTATCCGGCGCCATTGCGTGACCTGCTGATGCGCCTGGCGCTGACTGACCTGTACCGAGCGCGTTGGACAGATATGATCCACGACGAGTGGACCCGTAATGTTCTGAAGCAGCGACCAGATCTGAGGTCAACAGACCTGGAGCGGACACGATTACTGATGAACGCCCATGTTCGAGACAGCCTCGTCACAGGCTTCGAGCACTTGATCCCTTCCATCGAATTACCGGACGCTGATGACCGGCATGTCGTGGCTGCCGCCATTCATGGCGGCGCCAGTCTGATCGTGACCTTCAACTTGAAGGATTTCCCACTTGAACAGCTCAAACGCTACAACCTAGCCGCCCAGCATCCAGACGACTTTATCTTTGATCTGCTGGATCTGCATGCTTCTCGTGTGTGCGAGGCTGCCGCGGCCCATCGCCGATCGCTAAAGAACCCGCCCAGAACTGCCGACGAGTATCTGGATACGCTGCTCAGGCAGGGACTGACACAGACCGTCGGCCAATTGCGCAAGTGGAAGGCTGCAATCTGATGAACGTAGCCTGCTCCCCGCGCCAATCTGAAGCACACTGCGCATCAGATCTCGGTGCAGGGTTCTGGCGGCATCGGCGCGCCGGGGCCGTTACCATACGGGCTTCATTCGCAAAGGAGCTGCCGTTCTATGTCGCGCACCGTGTTCTGCATCAAGAAGCAACAGGAAGCCGAGGGGCTGGATCTGCCCCCCTACCCGGGTGAGCTGGGCAAGCGGATCTGGGAGAACGTCTCGAAGGAAGCGTGGGCCGATTGGCTGCGTCACCAGACGATGCTGGTGAACGAGAACCGGCTGAATCTGGC
>JBHADS010000070.1:0-2891 GCA_041855185.1 Lautropia sp.
ACCATGCTGGCGCCGGCCGCCACCCATTGCTGCGCCCAGCGCAGATAGTTTGGCGGCGTCGTATCCTTGCGGATTTCGTCCAGGCCGTCATTGGCCGCACGCATCTCGCCGTCGCTCGGCTCGAAGGCGTTGGCATAGACCCCCAGGCGTGCGGCGCTGCCGGTTGCATCCCGCTCGGCGCGCGCCTGCCTGACCGCGGCTTCCATCACCTCGGGGCGGCTGCAGTTGAACAGCAGCGCATCCACCCCCAGCGCGAACATGGCCCGGGCCGCATCGCGCACGGGCTCGCCCGAACGCAGCACCGGCTCGTCGTGTTCGCGGGTGTCCTCCAGCGTGAACGACACCCAGAAGGGCTTGCCGTCCTGGGGTAGTTGGGTCTTCCAGAAGCTCGCCTCCTGGATGCTGCCCTGCGTCTCTGCCAGCCAGATGTCGACATGAGGGGCCAGCCCGCGCACCAGCGGCTGGGCGATCGCCGGCGCCTGTTCGGCGTCGAACAGATCGGGGCGATAGGAGCCGAACAGTGGCGGCAGCGAGGCTGCCACTCGCACCGGGCGATCGCTGAGTCGTGCTGCCTCGCGTGCCAGCCGACCCGCCACCGCAGCCAGGGTCTGCCCCTCGGCCTTGAATCGATCGCCGATATGAAAGGGCACCACCGCGTAGCTGTTGGCCGTGATGACCTCCGAGCCGGCCCGGATGAAATCCAGATGGGTCTGGACCACCGCATCCGGCGCCTCGGTCAGCGCCAGCGCCGACCATTCGGGCTGCCGGAACGGCGCTCCCCTGCGGGCCAGCTCACGGCCCATGCCCCCATCGAGCAAAGTGATCTCAGTCATGCAAAACCGCCGGTCAAAGAATGTGTCGGATTCTAGAACAGGGCTTGCTGAGATTTGCGCATGTCCCTATGCGCGTCGTGCAGGGGGCTGTCTGGCGCGCGTTCTGCACATCGTCGTGTCCGCGCTGGCCCAGGAACCGCGTGCTAGTTCCGCTTCTGCTGTGCCCGTGCGGTGGCGCGGATGGCCAGTTCGACGCGGCTGCGGGCGTGCAGCTTGGCCATGATGCGGCTGACGTAGTTCTTGACGGTGCCTTCGGCGAGATGCACGGTCTGGGCGATTTCGCGGTTGCTGATGCCCTGGGCGATCAGGTTCAGAATGCGCTGCTCCTTGTCGGTCAGCGGTTCTTCGTAGGGCGGCAGCCACGGCGTCTCCGCGGCCAATGCGCTCGGGTCGATGGACGGGGCGTTGGGCTGGTCGCCTTGCGGCGCGGGGGCTTCGGAACCCTGGCGTGCAGCGCTCTCGCCGGCGGGCGCTTCGGCCGGTTGCTTGAAACAGCGCGGCGGAATCCGCCGGAACAGTTCGAGCACCTTGCCGGCGATGGTGGGCGACAGGCGCGATTCGCCGCGGTGGACGGCGCGGATGGTCTCGAGGATCAGGTCTTCGGTGGCGTCTTTCAGCAGATAGGCATGGGCGCCGGCCATGATGGCATCGAAGACGAGTTCGTCCTGGTCGAAGACGGTCAGGACGACGATGCGGACATCGGGATTGTGGGCGGTGATGATCCGGCAGGCTTCGACGCCGCTGACATGGGGCATCTGCAGATCCATGATGATGACATCGGGATGCAGCCGGGCAGCCTGCTCGATCGCTTCCTGGCCATCGGCAGCCTGTCCGACGACCTCGATATCCGGTTCGCACTGCAGGGTCATCGCCAGCGCCCGTCTGATCAGGGGCTGGTCGTCGACGATGAGCAGTTTCAGCGGAGTGGTGGCGGGTGTCATGGACATTCGAGAAAGCGGGGAACGGAGAGAACGAGAGAAAATGCGGGGCGGTCGGCCCACGCGGCACGAGGGGCTGGCGGTGTTCGGGTCATGCGCGGCATCTGCACGGAACGCGCGGCAGCTCGTGAATCGACAGGGGATGTTTCGGCGCGACGTGGTGGCGCCGCAACACGGAGCCTCCAATGCATTATGGGTTGTTTGGGTGGGCTCCTTGCAAGAAAGGGTGAGGATGGCGCACGGTCGTTATCCATCGGGGGGTCAGCGGGCTTGGCGCCTTGCGCTCAACGCCCGGAGGGGCTTTCGCGGGGAAGAATGGGTTCATGGGCTCTCGGGGTCGGGGCGCTCAGGGTTGGGGCGGAGCCGGTTGCTCGGGCTCGGGTACGGGTTCCAGGCGTTCGCCCAGACGCATCAGCATCTGCCCAAGCGCCTCGAGGCCGTGGGCGATCTCCTCCCGGCTCCAGAGTCCGCCGGCTGCGAGCTTGTCGCCCAGGCTCCGGAGCGTGCCGGCGGTGTCCCGACCGGCCGTCTGCAGCGTGCGGTCGTGCCAGTGGGTCGCGTCCTCCAGTGCCTGTGCTGCTGCCATCAGCTCGTGGCCGGCGGCCTCGAAGCGTTTCTGGTTCCAGCGCTGCTCGGCGGCGGCGCGAAAGGCGTTGGCACGGGCATGGTCGGCGCGGGCGAAGGCAGCCTGCAGTTCCTGCGCCGAGGGGGCATCGGCGCGGCTCAGCCGGGCGGCGAGTCCGTCGAGTTCCCGTTCGGCCGCGATCAGTTCCGATCGGCTGGCCAGGCTGGCGCGCCGGCTTTCCAGCCGGATGTAGGCACTGGCCTTGCGGATTTCTTCGGCGCTGCCGGCGAGATCCTTCTGGATGAAAGCCTCCAGCGCGGCGCGCAGGTGGCGATGCGGTTCGGCGACGGCGGGAAACCAGGTCTGCGGATCGCTGACCAGCCAGCGATGTTCGAGGCTGGCACGGTCGTCGGCGTCGAAGGCTTGATCCAGCGCGGCCACCGAGTCGAGCTGCCCCGTCGAGATGCGTTCGGCGGTGGCGCGCAGCTTGTCGACCAGACGCAGCAGCCGGGTATGGGTGGCATCGGCCTGGGCCAGATCGTCGGCGGCTTGCTG
>JBHADS010000071.1:0-5585 GCA_041855185.1 Lautropia sp.
CGATCAGCACGGCCCGCCGGCCCAGCCCTTCGAGCGCGGCCACGGTGGCACCGATGTTGGTGCCCTTGCTGTCGTTGATGTATTCGACATCGCTGATGATCGCCACCGGCGCGCAACGGTGATCGTCCGGCACGAAGGCGCGCAGCCCGTGCAGCATCGCCGCCATCGGCACGCCACAGGCGCGCAGCAGGGCCAGCGCCGCCAGCACATTGGCATGGTTGTGCGCTCCCTGCAGGCGCAGCGCATCGGCCGGCATCAGCCGGTTCAGCGCAAACTCCGGCGCCTCGCCCGTCTTGCGCCGGCGCGGTGTAGGGCTTTCCTCGGCCACCGCCTCGGTCAGCCAGGCCAGCCCGCCCTCGCGCACCACGCCAAAGGCCGGGGCGACATGAGGCGCGCCCAGCGAGAACACCGTGCGCGGCAGCGGCGGCGGAGGCGGCGCCTCGGCCCGCTTGCGGGCGCGCCCTTTTGCGCCTTCGGGCGGCGCGGGCTCGACCGGCGGCACGTCCCAGGGTGCAGGCCGATCCGGATCGGTCAACGGATCATCCAGATTGATGACACGCAGCGCCGCACCCGCATAGATCCGGCACTTGGCATCCCGATAATGCTTCATCGTGCCGTGCCAATCGAGATGGTCGCTGGTGATGTTGAGCACCGTGGACGCCTGACACGACAGCGCCTCGGCCGCCACCGCGAGCTGGAAGCTCGACAGTTCCAGCACCCACAGCGCCGGCATCGAGACCTCGGGCGCATCCAGACGCGCCATCAGCGCATCCAGCATCGACGGGCTGATGTTGCCCGCCGCCACCGCCTCGACCCCGGCTTCATTGGCCAGAAAGGCGGTCATGCGGGTGACGGTGGTCTTGCCGTTGGTGCCGGTGATGGCGACGACCTGGCTCGGCCGCCCCTGCTCGCGCTGACGCGCGACCTCGGCACCGAAGAAATCCAGCTCGCCATAGACCGGCACGCCGGCTGCGTGCGCCGCCTCGTAGAGGGCCGCGCCGCCCCCGGTCACGATCGAGACGCCCGGGCTCCAGGCCAGCAGATCGATGCCTTCGGCTGCATTCAGCAGCCCGGCATCCAGCGCACGATGGCAGAAAACCGCGTCGGGCACGGCGCTCTGCAGCGCAGGCAGCGCCGGCGGCTCGGCACGGTCGTCGAAGACCGTCACCTGCGCCCCCTGCCGCTGCAACCAGCGCGCCATCGCCAGCCCGGATTCACCCAGCCCGATGACAGCCGCCCGCTTCTGATCCAGCTCGATCATCGCCCGCTCCTCAACGCAGTTTCAGCGACGACAGGCCGAACAGCACCAGCATCATCGTGACGATCCAGAAACGAACGACGACCTGCGATTCCTTGACTCCGCCGATCTCGAAATGGTGATGCAGCGGCGCCATCCGGAAGATGCGCTTGCCCTCGCCATAGCGACGCTTGGTGTACTTGAAGTAGCTGACCTGCATCATCACCGACACGGTTTCGGCCACGAACACGCCCCCCATGATGAACAGGATGATTTCCTGGCGAACGATGACGGCGATGGTGCCCAGCGCAGCGCCCAGCGACAGCGCGCCGACATCGCCCATGAACACCTGGGCCGGATAGGCGTTGAACCACAGGAAGGCCAGCCCCGCCCCGAGAATCGCCCCACAGAGCACGATCAGCTCGCCGGCCCCCGGCACGTAGGGGATCAGCAGATAGCGCGAGAACACCACGTTGCCGGTGACGTAGGCGAAGATGCCCAGTGCCGAGCCGACCAGCACCGCCGGCATGATCGCCAGCCCGTCGGCCCCATCGGTCAGGTTGACGGCGTTGCTGGTACCGACGATGACGAAATAGGTCAGCGCCACGAAGCCGAACACGCCCAGCGGAATCGCCAACTGCTTGAAGAAGGGAATCTGCAGCGCCGAGGTGACGGGCAGATCGACGCGGAAGCCGCTGCTCACCCACTGATTGAAGAGCTGGAAAGCCTCGCTGATCGACTGGGTGGGAATGGCAAAAGCCAGATAGAAGGCCGCCAGCAGCCCCAGTGCGCTCTGCCAGAAGTATTTTTCGCGCGCCGACATGCCTTTCGGGTCGTGGTGCACCACCTTGCGGTAGTCATCCACCCAGCCGACCATGCCGAAGCCGAGTGTCACCAGCAGCACCACCCAGACGAAGCGGTTGGACAGATCGCTCCACAGCACGGTGGCCAGTCCGACCGAGATCAGCACCAGCACCCCGCCCATCGTGGGCGTGCCGGATTTGACCAGGTGGGTCTGCGGACCATCCTGACGGACGGCCTGACCGATCTTCATCGCGGTCAGCTTGCGGATCACCGCCGGACCGCACAGCAGACCGATGAACAAGGCCGTCAACGTCGCCAGCACGGCCCGCAACGTGATGTAGTTGAACACCGAGAAGACCCGGTACTCCTGCGACAGCCATTGCGTCAGAAGCAGCAGCATCAGTGAGCCTCCCGATCGGGTGTGGCTGCGGCTGCCGACCATGCCCGCACGATACGTTCCATGCGCATGAAGCGCGATCCCTTGATCAAGACACTGGCATGACCTTCCGGCAGCACCGGATGATCAGCCAGCAAACCATCCACGTCATCCCAATGACGCGCCTTCTCGCCGGCAGCCTGTGCGGCCGCCCGCATGTCCTTGCCCACCGTCCAGATGGCATCGATGCCCTGCTGCCGGGCGTACTCGCCGACTTCATGGTGGAAGGCCCGCGCCTGCGCGCCGGTCTCACCCATGTCGCCCATCACCAGCAGGCGCGGCCCCGGCTGATCGACCAGCACGTCGATGGCCGCCCGCATCGAATCGGGGTTGGCGTTGTAGGTGTCATCGATCATCACCACGCCACCGGCCAGCAGTTCGCGCCGCAGACGGCCCGCCACCGGCTGGAAGGCCGCCAGCCCGCGGACGATGGTGTCGGCCGGAATGCCGAGCGCGCGCGTGCAGGCGGCTGCCGCCAGCGCATTGCGCACGTTGTGACGCCCGGCGATCTGCAGCCGGACCTCGACGAAACTGTCGCCGAGCCGGACGGTGAACGCCTCGGGGCGCGCATCGAGCGAGGCCGCCACCGCATAGGGCGCCACCGCCAGATCGGCCTCGTCGACCTGACCGAACTCCATCACCGGCAGCGTGCGGCACAGCTCGCGCCAGATCGACGCACAGGGATCGTCCCCCGGGTAGACTGCCATGCCGTTGGCCGGAACATGCGCAAAGACGCTGCCGTTCTCGCGTGCCGTGGCTTCGGGGCCATCCATGAATTCCTGGTGTTCGCGCTGGGCGTTCAGCACCAGCCCCACCTGCGGGCAGGCCATCGCCGCCAGCGCCTCGATTTCGTCGGGATGGTTCATGCCCATCTCGATCACCGCCATCCGATGCTCGGGCCGCAGCCGGAACAGGGTCAGCGGCACGCCGATGTCGTTGTTCAGATTGCCCCGGGTGGCAAAGGCCGCCTCCGGCCCGACATGCGCGCTCAGGATCGCGGCGATCATTTCCTTCACCGTGGTCTTGCCGTTGCTGCCCGTCACCGCCACCACCGGCAGATCGAAACGCAGCCGCCAGCCCCGCGCCAGCGCACCCAGCGCCCGGCGGGTGCAGGGCACCAGCAGGGCCGGCACCTTCAGCGTCTCGGGCAGACTTTCGACGACGATGCCGGCTGCACCGGCCGCCACCGCATCCTCGATGAAGCGATGTCCGTCGAAGGTGTCACCACGCAGCGCCACGAACAGATCGCCCGGCCGCACGGTCCGGGTGTCGGTCGAGACCCCGGTGAAATGTTCATGCCCACAGCCATACATCACGGCCTGGGGCAACCAGCCGAACGCAGTACGCAGATCAAACATCCGTTTCTCCCGGCAGGCGCTCGCGGTCGAGACGTGCGAGCAGCGCCGTAGCCACCGTCTCGGGGTCCGAGAAGGGATGGAAAACCCCCGCGATTTCCTGGGTCGACTCCCGCCCCTTGCCTGCCACCAGCACCACATCCTGCGGCGCGGCCGCGTCCACGGCAGCGCCGATCGCCAGCCTGCGATCGACTTCGATCCGCCAGGCTGCACCGCTCAGACCGGCCGCCACGTCCTGCAGGATTCGGGCCGGGTCTTCGTCACGCGGGTTGTCGCTGGTCAGCACCACCCGATCGGCCAGACGCTCGGCCACGGCCGCCATCTGCGGACGCTTGCCGGCATCACGATTGCCGCCCGCGCCGAATACGCACCAGAGCGCACCGCCGCGACGTGCCGCCACCTCGCGCAGCGCCGACAGGGTGTTGTCGAGCGCATCGGGGGTGTGGGCGTAATCGACCACCACCATCGGCAGCACGGCCTGCTCGGCCTCGTTCGCCCCCGGCGCCGTGATGTTCTCCATCCGGCCGGGCACCGGACGCAGTTCCGCCAGCCGAAGGGCGATCTCGTCGAGCGACCAGCCCATCGCACGCCAGACGCCGGCCACCGCCAGCGCATTGGCCAGATTGAAGCGCCCGATCAGTTGCAGATCGAGATCGATGGTGCTCTGCTGCAGATCGCCCTCGACGGCGACCGGCGCCTGCTCCAGCTCGTCGAGATCGGCATCGGTGACGGCCGATGGATCGATCAGCGGCTCGGCCTCGTCCGCCAGATGCGCATCGGGCGCCTGCAGCAGATTCAGCACCCAGCGCCCCGGCTCGACGGCCACCGCCATCAGCACCTCGTGGCAGGCGTCGGCCAGCTCCATTGCACGCTGCAACGCCGGCGGCATTTCTGCACCGGAATCTCCGTCCGCAGCCCCGTTCTCGGCGCCATCGGCCCAGGCATCGTAGACCAGATAACCGATGATGCGCGGCCTCGACGGATTGCGCGCCAGCGTGTCCAGCAGCGTCGGCGCCAGCGCCTCGTCCAGATGGACGACGGCATGTTCCAGGCCCGGCCAGGCGAACAACGCCTGCTTGGACTCGGCATAGGCTTCCATCGAACCGTGGTAATCGAGATGATCGCGGCTCAGATTGGTGAACACGGCGGTACGGATCGCGCTGCCCGTCATCCGTCCCTGCTCCAGCCCGATCGAAGATGCCTCCATCGCCACCACCTCGATCCCGCGATCCCGATAGTTGCGGAACAGGGTCTGCAGCGTCAGCGCATCCGGCGTCGTCATGCCGATCGGACGCAGCGCGCCGGGCACACCTTCACCATTGGTGCCCACCACCACCGCACGCTCGTCGGCGCGCACCCGGTTGCAGCCGTCGGCCACCCAGTGCGTGACACTGGTCTTGCCGTTGGTGCCGGTGACAGCCACCAGATCGAAGGCGCGACTCGGCTGCCCATACCACGCAGCAGCCACACTGCCCAACGTAACCTTCAGATCAGGCACCTGACAGCAAGGAACCGAAACAGATGCGCCATGCATCGCGGCGCCGGCCTCAGCGTCGCCACCGGCTGCGCCGCCCCCCGCCTCACGTCCCCTCACCGGGGTTTCCGATGCCGGCTTGCGCCCGGTGTCCCGTTCGGCCTCGAACACGATCGCGGCCGCGCCGGCCTCGATGGCCTGACGGACATAGGCCGCCCCATCATGCCGCGCACCGCGCAAAGCAAAAAAAGCGTCCCCAGGACGCACGATCCGGCTATC
>JBHADS010000072.1:0-3095 GCA_041855185.1 Lautropia sp.
CACCGACGAAGTGCAGATTCCAAATCTGCGGATCAAGCACTCCCCGATCCAGTGCAGCCTGCACGATGTCCACGCCGCGATAGAACAGGTTACGCGCGTGCCCAGGACGGGCATAGAAGAAGAAATCCAGCCTGGGCTTTTGCCCGTCGCCCGGCAGTGCCTTGACGGCGTGCGGGAAGGCGGGCTCGAACCAGACGGCCGTATCCCCGAAAGGCGGCAGGCCAGACTGATTGAGATGCTTGTACAGCAACTCGGAGTTGATGATCACATTCAGCGAACGGTCCGACAGCAGCTCGGTACAGCGCAGGTGCTCGTCGTTGAACGGATAGAACATCCGCTCATCCTCCTGCAGCAGATAGAAGACATTGCGCGTACCCAATGCATTCTTGACGCTCTCGGTCGTCCACCAGCTCGTAGTGATCAGGATGTCATCGGGGCCGATGGCCACTTTTGCCAGATTGTCGTGCACCGAGACAAAAGAGAAATGCACGTCGCCATCGAACGCAACCCCTGCATTCTTCAGGATGACACCGATATTGCTTTCGACGGCCGGTTCTTCCCGGGTGACGATATGCAACGGCAAGCCGGCTTTCTTCGCAACCAGCGCCGACAGAATGATGGATGTCGCCACACCACCGAAAAGGCTGCTTTTTCCGATGCTGTCCGTCACCATGACGACCTGGCGTCTACCGGACTGCGCCGGGTAGACACCCATCGCTTTCTGGCGAAAGAACACCCGATTGTTGAGATCATCCCGGCTGATGCGACCCGACACGGCATCCAGACCCGCCAAAGCGGCATCTGTGGCAGCCACCTGCCCCTTCCGTATACGGCCACCGGAGACGATTTCCAAGCCTTTGTAGAACAGCGCCCGGCGCCCCTTGTAGCGCAGATACCAGGCAATTTTCTCTTTCAACGTCAGCTGCTGCATCGACACACTCTTGTCTTTGGAATTTGAACCTGGGCGTAATGAAGCACGGCCCCCTGAATACACCGTCCATCACAGACGGCTGCGACGCCGCACGTTTCTCAGCCACCCGGACCAACGCCAGCTACGGGAAGCAAAAACGGTCTTCAATTCATCTTCAAGCCCTTGGATGCGGGTTTGATACTGATCGATACGCGTCAGGTTTTCTATGTTCTCGCGTGACTTGGCTGCAACCAAAGATTCCGAACGCGCAAGCTGCTCACGCAGCTGTGCCAGCTCATGCTGCAGGCCAGCCGCTTCTGTACGCAATTGCGCGAGCGTCTCGACCGCCAATGTCACGGGCAATTGCGTGGCATCACTGAGACGGTGCTCCGCTCTGCGGGGTGCCAGCGCATGGGAGAAGCGTGCTTCCAGCTCGAGCCACGCTTTCACATCGTCCTGACTGACATCGTAGCCGCAGGCATCCGCCAGAGCGATCACCACACGCGCCAATGAACCCAGGCTGTCTTTGGGAGCGGCGCCCACCTGCAATGTATGCAGCACACCGCGCAGCAGCACCCAGCCAGCCGGCACCGGACAGGAAATCTGCCATTCCTGATCGATCAGGTGTGCATGTCCGTCGGCATCGAGCAGGAGGTTGAAAGGTGCGTGGTCGACCAGCTTGCCCGGAAGAACCCAATGACGCAGTGTCCGCACGCCGCTGTCTTGCCCCTGCATCGGTACCGTGACAGACGAGCGCTCCTCCGATGGCGCGTCCGCATCACTCCGAAACGCAGTCACAGAGTCCACCACCATCGACAGAGGAGACCGCCCCACCTCGGCATGTGCAAACATCGCCTGTGCCCAAGGTTTGAATGCCTCGACCACAGTCTGCACATCACCGTGCTGGACGTGTGCGCGCACGACATCCCAAGCCTGCTGACGAGCATGCACATAGTCGGAACCCTGCGGAACCAGACTGATGGAGGCCGCTTCGCCAAAGGGCACGCTCGCCTCGGCCTCCGGGACCAGCCGCCGTTTGTCGACCAGGATGCGTCGATCGGGCTGCGGTGCAAAAACTGTCTCGGTGCAGAACCCAGGCTGACGATGTACCGAATAGGACCACGCCAATGCCTTCTGCGGGGAGAGCGAAGGCTCCGCAGCAGCAGCCTTTTCTGCCACCACCAAAAATGAATTGCTGAAATCGCCCAGCAATCCGTTCTCGGCGAGAACGCGATTGACCATGGCTTCATCAAAGAGGCGCAGCATATTGCCGCTGTAATCTTCGCTGAAACTGCGCAGCAGCAGATCCGCGGCGTTGAATTCCGGATGGGCGAGCGCCGCATCGCTGAGCACGATGTTCGGCACCTTGTAGTCGGGGAAGGGGTACATCCAGCGCTGCTGCGACAGCCCTGCCCGGTTCAGCACCTCGGACAGTGCCTTGCGGCCGAAGGTGCGCACGCCGCCGGTGGGCTGGTAGAGATCCTGGATGCCGGAGAACAGGCTGCCGAGATGGTCTTCACTGCAACCGTTGAAGTATTTGAGGCCGAGCTGATTCTCTATGGCAATGACGACGCGGCCACCCGGTTTGAGATGGCGCATGGCCGAAGCCAGATAAGCCTGGTAGGGGTCACGCGCCTTAGAATAGGCGCCGGCGTATTCGAGCACACCGATCAGCGTGACCCAGTCGTATTGGCCCTCGACATCGGCCGCCTGCAGGTCGTCGGCGATGACCGTGACGTTGGGCAGATCCTGGCAGCGGGCAGCGGCAACGCGGGCGCGGGCGAGGCTGCCTTCGACGGCGGTGATCTCGGCCCCGGTCTCGCCCAGGTAGCGGGTGATGGCGCCGGTGCCGCAGCCCAGTTCCAGCACACGCTCGCCCGGCTTGATGTCGAGCGGCCGCAGCAGACAGTGCCGGGCACGGCTGAAGTGGTAGCGGGTGGACCAGTCGACGATCTTGTCCAGCCATTCCGTGGAGAAGGTACTTCGGTCCTGCACCGACAGGACGATATCGAGCAAACGGCGCTCGGCCTCCTCCCCTTCCGAGTAGCCGAAAGCCTCGGCGCCCGGTCGGAAGTAGAGGTTGTAGTCCGCGTCTTTCAGATAGCTCATGCTTGTCCTTCGATTTCTACCCGCATATCGAAATCAGCCAGCCCATAGCAACGGGATTGGCGGCTGACGTGGATCA
>JBHADS010000073.1:0-3546 GCA_041855185.1 Lautropia sp.
ATGTCGCGCGGCGGACCTTCGCGGTTGTCGAGCACGTCGAGCAGCATCTGACGCGAGGCATCGGGGCTGTCGACCTGCAGGTTGCGGCTGGAGGCCATCTGCAGTCCGAAATCCTCGGGGTGAATCATGTATTCGGAGATCTTTCCGTCCTTGAGCTCGCCCACCAGGGTGGCTGCGCCCAGCGAGATCTCGTCCATTCCGTCCAGGCCATGCACCACCAGCACATGCTGCGCACCGAGCTGTTTCATCACGCGCACCTGGATGCCGACCAGATCGGGGTGGAATACGCCCATCAGCGTATTGGGCGCGCCGGCCGGGTTGGTGAGCGGCCCCAGGATATTGAACACGGTGCGCACGCCCAGCTCCTTGCGCACGGCCGCCACGTTCTTCATGGCCGGGTGATGGTTGGGGGCGAACATGAAACCGATGCCGCACCGGGCGATGGAGGCCGCCACCTGTGGGCTGCTCAGCATGATGTTGGCGCCCAGCGCTTCCAGCACATCGGCCGCCCCCGATTTGGAGGAGACGCTGCGGTTGCCATGCTTGGCCACCGTGGCACCGGCCGCTGCGGCCACGAACATCGAGGCGGTGGAGATATTGAAGGTGTGTGCGCCATCGCCCCCCGTGCCGACGATATCGACGAAATGGCTGCGATCCTGCACCTCGACCGGGGTGGCGAACTGACGCATCACCTCGGCCGCCGCGGCGATCTCACCGACGGATTCCTTCTTGACCCGCAGGCCGGTGATGATCGCGGCCGTCATGACGGGGGACAGCTCCCCCTGCATGATCATCCGCATCAGGTGCAGCATCTCATCGTGGAAGATTTCCCGATGCTCGATGGTGCGCTGAAGCGCCTGTTGGGGGGTAATGCTCATCGTCCGCCTCTCAAGAAATTCTGCAATTGGGCATGGCCGTGCTCGCTCTCGATCGATTCCGGGTGGTATTGCACCCCTTCGATCGGCAGCTCCCGATGGCGCAGCCCCATGATCTCGCCGTCCTCCGTCCAGGCCGTCACTTCCAGACAATCCGGCACCTGGCTCGGGTCAACGACCAGAGAATGGTAGCGGACGACGCGAAAGCGCTCGGGCAAACCGGCAAAGACACCTGCGCCCTTGTGGATGACTTCGTCGTGCTTGCCGTGCATCACCCGCCTGGCGCGGATGATTCTGCCGCCGAACGCCTGGCCGATGGCCTGATGGCCGAGGCAGACGCCGAGGATCGGAATCTGTCCCTTGAAGGCATCGATCACCGCCAGCGTGACCCCGGCCTGATCCGGATCGCCCGGTCCCGGCGACAGGACGATGTGGGAAGGCGCCAGCGCCCGGATACCGGCGATATCGATGGCATCGTTGCGCACGGTGGTGACATCTGCGCCCAGCTCGCCCAGGTACTGCACGATGTTGTAGGTGAAGGAATCGTAGTTGTCGATCATCAACAGCTTGGGCATGGCGATCCTTGGGAGATGAAGAGATAGGTGATCGGGATACCCGACTCGGGCGCGGGCGCTGGCCTGCCAGGGCGCGGGTATGCACTGTATCACTTCTGTCTCCCCTCAAAAACCGGGAAACGGCATCGGCCCGATGCCGCGGAAAACGCCGATACGCCGCCGGCCGCGGCGGCCATCGCGAACCCTCCATGCAGGATCGGCCTATCATCAGGGTTGGTTTCCGGTCTGTGGCGTGCACGCCTGATCACAGCTGCGATCAGGCAGCAATCGCTTCAGGACCGCTCCTTGCCCTCTTTTTGATGACCTGCGTGCCAACAGCGGGCAGGTCCGATCTCAGCAATGACACGATTCCGCCCCCTTCCCCTGGCTGTCGCACTGGCACTCGGCAGCCTCTGCGCCGGCTGCAGCACAACGACAGAAGCCCCTGTGACCGACGATAGCGCCCCCGGCACCCGCGCCGCCTCGGCGCCGATCGAGCACCGAACCCAGCTGGGCGACGCCCGGCTGCGTTTCGACGACCAGCAGTTCGAGCTGCGCACGATCACGGTCAATGGCAAGCGGGTGCATGTCCGTGCCTTCGAGCAGATCGTCTATGTCGCTCACCCGGTGGACAGCCGCTACCAGTCGATGAACATCTACGTGCCGGAAGCGTATTTCAATGGCGGGCGCGTCGGCGTCTACGATGCGGAGACGGCACCGATCTTTCTGCCGAATCAGGTGGGTGGCTACATGCCTGCCGAGCCAGGCTCGCTGGATGCACGGGGCGGGCCGCCGGGGATGGGTGGCGCCCCGGCCCAGGGCAAGCCCGCGGCCGCGCCCCTGTCGACGGCAAGCACCTCCACCGTGGGCACCGGGCAGAGTACGACCGTGACGACGGGCGCAGGCAGCGGCGCACCGGCGGCCCCCTCCTCCACCCATGCCGCAGGCTCGGCGAAAGCTGGGGCGGGAGCTGCGGGTGCCCCGGCCGGTATGCCCGAGCGTCCGAACACGATTGCCCAGGCGCTGGCACGTGGCTATGTGGTGGCCTCGCCCGGAGCACGCGGCCGGACGACGCAGGACGCCCAGGGGCAGTACAACGGCAAGGCACCGGCGGCCATCGTCGATCTGAAGGCGGCGGTTCGCTATCTGCGCTACAACGACGGCCGGATGCCGGGTGATGCGGGCAAGATCATCTCCAACGGCACCAGTGCCGGTGGTGCGCTGTCGGCGCTGCTGGGCGCCAGCGGCAATCATGCCGACTATGAGGCCGAACTGGAGGCGCTGGGCGCCGCGCCGGCTGCGGACAATATCTTTGCGGTGTCGGCCTATTGCCCGATCACCAATCTGGAACATGCCGACAGCGCCTACGAATGGCAGTTCAACGGCGTCAACGCCTACAGGAAAATCGACATCTCGATGCTCGACTATCAGGTGCAGCGCAAGGAAGTGGCGGGCACGCTGACGGCGGAGCAGATCGGTGTCTCGGATGCGCTGAAACCGCTGTTTCCGGCCTATGTCAACGGTCTGGGGCTGAAGGATGCCAAGGGCCGCCCGCTGCAACTGGACGCGCAGGGCAACGGCAGCTTCAAGGAGGCCATTCAGGCACAGCTGGCCGCTTCGGCCCAGCAGGCGCTGAACGGTGGCGCGGATCTGTCGCAGGTGCGCTGGCTGCGCATCGAGCAGGGCCGGGTCACGGGCGTGGACTGGAATGCCTACGTGCGTGACGCCGGGCGGATGAAGCTGCCGCCTGCCTTCGACGGGCTCGATCTGAGCACCGGCGAGAACCAGCTGTTCGGCACCGCCACCGTCGACAAGCAGCACTTCACCGACTTCTCGCAGCAGCACAGCACCGCGGCGAATGCCGGGCGAGCCGATGCCCGGACGGTGCGGATGATGAACGCGATGAACTACATCGGTGCCAAGGGTGCCACGCCGGCGCGGCACTGGCGGGTCCGGCACGGCACCAAGGACCGCGATACCTCGCTGGCCATCCCCTTCATGCTGGCGACGCGCCTGCAGAATCAGGGCTATGCGGTGGATTTCGCCCTGCCCTGGGAGCGGCCGCACAGCGGCGACTATGATCTGGAGGAGCTGTTCGGCTGGATCGACCGGCTGAG
>JBHADS010000074.1:0-2799 GCA_041855185.1 Lautropia sp.
GGGTCGGGAAGCGTTTCTCGAACTCGACCAGCCCCGAGCCTTCGCGCATCGCCGGCGTCACCGCCACCAGCCGCGGCTCCTGCTCGGCCATGTCGCAGACCCAGTCGGAGAAAACCTGGGTGTAGGTTGGCTTGGTCGGTGGCTTGGTCGAGGTCTTGATGCCCTCGGCTGGGTCGAACTTGCCAGGGCCGTGATACAGGATGGGGTCGGCCTCGGCCAGCTTGTAGCCCTGCCCCTTCTTGGTGACGACGTGCAGGAACACCGGTCCGGAGATGTCACGCAGGTTCTGCAGCGTGGGCACCAGCGAATCCAGATCGTGCCCGTCGATCGGGCCGAAGTAGGTGAAGCCCAGCTCCTCGAACATCGTGCCCGGCACCAGCATGCCCTTGGCGTGTTCCTCGAAGCGCCGGGCCAGTTCCAGCATCGGCGGCACCACCGACAGCATCTGCCGCGCCACGTCGCGCGCCCGCACCAGCGGATGGGCCGACAGCAGCCGGGCCAGATAGCGGTTCATCGCCCCCACCGCGGGCGAGATCGACATGTCGTTGTCGTTCAGGATCACCAGCAGGTCGATGTCGGGCGTGACACCGGCGTTGTTCAGTGCCTCGAAGGCCATGCCGGCGCTCATCGCGCCGTCGCCGATGATGGCGACATGCCGCCGGCGATCCGGCCCCTCCCCCTCGCCCAGATTGCGCGAGGCCACCGCCATGCCCAGGGCAGCCGCGATCGAGGTGGAGGAATGCGCGGTGCCGAAGGTGTCGTACTCGCTTTCGCTGCGCCGCGGAAAGCCGGACAGCCCTTCGTACTGGCGCAGCGTGCTCATCCGGTCGCGCCGCCCGGTCAGGATCTTGTGGGGGTAGGACTGGTGGCCGACATCCCAGACCAGCCGGTCGCGCGGGGTATTGAACACATAGTGCAGCGCGATCGTCAGCTCGACCGTACCCAGGTTGGACGACAGGTGGCCCCCGGTCTTGGAAACCGAACCCAGGATGTACTGCCGCAGCGCGTCCGCCAGCGCCGGCAGCTGGTCACGATCCAGCGTGCGCAGATCCGCCGGCGAGTTGATCCGGGCAAGCAAATCCTGGTCCTGGGCGTTATGGTCTTCGGTCATGGTGTTGGGCAGTCGGAATAAGTCACCCGGACTCGCCGCACAGCGGCAGCCTCCGGCTGAATGCAGTCAATCAGTTGAAACGGTCTACGATGAAGTCGGCCAGCTCCCGCAGCCGCTCGGCCCTGGGCCCGATCCCGTCGAGGCACCGATGGGCATCGGCGCGCAGGCCGACGGCCAGCGCCCTCGCCTCGTCCAACCCCAGCACCGAGACGTAGGTCGGCTTGTCCTGGGCCTGATCCTTGCCGGCGGTCTTGCCCAGCGTGGCGGAGTCTGCCGTCACGTCGAGGATGTCATCGACCACCTGGAAGGCCAGACCGATGATGGCGCCGAAACGGTCGATCGCCTCGGCCAGTGCCGGTGCCGGCTGTCCGCCGGCCAGCAGGCCCAGTTGGGAGGACACGGCCACCATCGCCCCCGTCTTGAGCCGGTGCATGGATTCGAGCTGGGCACGATCCAGCTTGCGGCCAACGCCTTCGATATCGAGCGCCTGCCCCCCGGCCATGCCCCACGAGCCGGCGGCACGGGCCAGCGCCGCCACCATCTTCGCCACGGGCAGGGAACCGTCCTGCCGGGCGCCCGAGGCCATCGGCGCCACCAGCGCCTCGAAGGCGAGCGCCTGCAGCGCATCGCCGACCAGCATGGCGGTCGCCTCGCCGAACTGGCGGTGCACCGTGGGCCGGCCCCGTCGCATGTCGTCGTTGTCCATCGCCGGCATGTCGTCATGCACCAGCGAATAGGCATGGATCAGCTCGACCGCACAGGCCGCCCCATCGAGCACCTCGGGGTCGGCATCCACCAGCTCACCGGCCGCATAGACCAGCAGCGGGCGCACCCGCTTGCCACCGCCCAGCACCGCATAGCGCATCGCCTCGTGCAGACGATCGGGCGCAAGCCCAGGCGCCAGCCCCGAGCTGGCCGGCGGAAGCACCCGCTCCAGCGCGCACTCGGCACGCTCGGCCTGGCACTGCATCCACGCCTGCATCGTCAGCGGCGCGGCGTTCTTCATCGCCGGAAGGCCGGCATCCGTCAGAATCTCATGCTTCTTCATCGAAACCTTCCTGCGAGGACGCCTCGGCTCTGGCGGCCTGGCCCTCCTGATAGGGCATCAGCAAGCCCGCCTCCAGAACCTCGACCTGCTGCGAGACGGCCGCCAGCTGCTCCCGGCAGTGGCGAACCAGCTCGACCCCTCGGCGATAGGCCCGCAACGACTGCTCCAGCGGCAGCTGTCCCGCCTCCATCTGCTCGATCAGCGTTTCCAGCTCGGTCATTGCCGCCTCGAAGCTTTCGGGCAGGGGGGCATCGTTGTCTGCCGGCTTGGCGCGGCTCATCGTCTTCCTCGAACAAAACTGGGGCTGGAATCGGGACTGGGCCAGTCCCGTCATAACCGAACATTCTAGCCCGCAATTCGGACCGAATCGAAATGGCTTTGACCATCTCTGACGGGAAAGCCCGCCCCCCGCTGTTCCCCGGCCTTCCGCCGACAGCGGCCGCCCCGGAATCCCGAGCGGGCAGACACGGAAAGCGGTTGGGCGGGGGACCCTTTCCCGGTAAGATATGCTGTTCTGTTGTGCACTCACTCTTTCTCTTTCTGGTTTTCTCTTTCTGGTCGGAGGGACTCAGAGTCCACTATGGCGGATATCGGGCGCCTGGCGCATCTCCAGCGACCTGCAACCCAGTTGCCGGTCACA
>JBHADS010000075.1:0-7179 GCA_041855185.1 Lautropia sp.
AGCCCGCTGCTGCGCGAACCGCCGCCCGAAAGCCCGGTCGAGCTGCCCTGCCCGCCCGTGGCCGAGGATCTGATCGCCGATTACCGGACCTTGGGGCTGACGCTGGGCCAGCATCCCGTGGCCCTGCTGCGCGAGCGTCTGCGCCAGGCGGGCTGCACCGACAGCCTGTCGCTGCAGCAGCGGGCCCACGGCAGTCGCGCACGCGCCGCCGGCCTGGTCATCACACGCCAGCGCCCCGGCACCGCCAGCGGCGTCACCTTCGTCACGCTGGAAGACGAAGGCGGCACCGTCAACGTAGTGGTCTGGGCCGATCTGGCCCAGCGCCAGCGCCGGGAACTGGTCGGCAGCCGCCTGCTGGCCGTCGATGGCTGCTGGGAGGATGTCGATGGCGTCCGCCACCTGATGGCCCGGAGACTGACCGACATGAGCCCGCTGCTCGGCACCCTGAACACCGCCTCGCGGGATTTCCGCTAGCGCGAGTAGGTGTTGGGCATTGATTCGTCCCTGGGCTGGCCCTGGAATCTGCTGCGCAGCACTCTGCCCTTCCATGCCCTCCCGAGGGCTGCGGACCGCTCAGTCCTTCCGTGCCCTCGACAGCGGACAGGTGCTGAAGCCCAGCAGCGGATAGATCGGGCAGAAACGGAACAGGCCCGTCAGCAACGGCACAAGACCCAGCCATCCCCACCAGCCAATGACGCCGCCAAGACTCAGTCCGATCAGCACCAGCCCCAGCACGATCCGCAACACACGATCGATACCCCCCACATTGCTCTTCATGATGTCTTTTCCTCTTTGAACAACCCAGTGAACGACGAACGACTGCTTCGGCCCCTATCCCCGAGAACCAGCGGCATCCGTGTCGCACATCCCTCCGTATCGCCTTCCCGCGGCCGCCTGGGCACGGGAAAGCTCAGCGGCTGCGCAGGCGCTGGTTCCACGGCGCGAGCATCAGCACGCGGGCCAGCCCACAGAAACCGCTGAGGCCGGCAAACACCAGCCCGGCACCGACGAATCCGGCCAGCAGGTAGAACCACGGCGACAGCATCGTGCCCAGCACCATGCCCAGCAGGATGATCGAACCGGCAGCGATCTGCACCTGACGCTGCAATTCCAGCGGCTGCGAGCGATCCTGCACCACCGGCAGACCCGCACGCTTCCAGGCATCGAGTCCCCCTTCCAGCACGTAGGCTTCGGCCCCGGTGCAGGCACGCAGCTGCTGCGCATTCATCTGCGTGCGATTGCCCGAGCGGCAATGAAAGATGAT
The DNA here is from genome assembly GCA_041855185.1 of Lautropia sp. Lineage (GTDB taxonomy): Bacteria > Pseudomonadota > Gammaproteobacteria > Burkholderiales > Burkholderiaceae_E > Lautropia. The sequence continues at coordinate 1,265 of JBHADS010000075.1, forward strand.
GGTGCGCCCTGCCTCCAGCGGCGCATCGCCCGGCTTCAGACGATCCATCGGCACATGACGGGCACAGGCGATCCGCTCCCGGGCATTCTCATCATCCGACCGGATATCGACGAGCAAGGCTCCTTCTGCGATCATGTTCTGTGCCACCTGGGGAGAGACAGAAGTCAACGGCATCGCACACATCTCCAGAACAGAAAAATCGAAACTTTGATCCAATTATACGAAACATCTAATTTAGAATCAACTAAATTAGATTGATCTATTTCCGTTTCTCAACGCGGTCTGCAGTCCATTCTTCTGCGCGCTGGCTGCAGTGTTCCGCCTTACCCTACTCCACGCCGCTCGGTGCACGCTTCTCCGTGGTACGGCAGCCGCATCGCTGTCGCCGCCCGGAGACGCTCGGCCCGCAGAATCCCCGGATACCTCCCGGCTTTACCCGAATTTACGCATCCGGCGCACAGCTCGACGGAAGCCTCCTGTAGTGTGTCGGATTCTGTCACGGCCTTGTTTCCCGCCGAACGGGTATGGCGCCTGCATGGCCCGCATCCGTCTCCGAAAAGCCGGGCGTGCCAGGCGCATCCGTGGATGCCGATGGCGGTACGTGCTTCTGCCGTGCCGCCTCCCATCCATGCCTGTCCCCATCCTCATCCCGTGAGCGCGTCTTCGTGCGCGGCCCGGTGATGTCCCACGAAACGAAACCACACGCCGAGAGACACCATGAAAGACGCTCGCACCTCCCATTCCGGCCTGAACAGCGCACACGCGCATGATGAAGGCAATCAGTTCCAGCGGGATCTGCCGCGCCTGCTGAGCGCCGTGATGCCGGCCCGTCGGCAGGCGCTGCGTCTGCTGTCGGCCGGTGCAGCCGGCATCGCTCTGCCCTCGCTGCTGGGCGCCTGCGGCTCGTCGGACGGCGATTCGAGCACGAGCAGCACCACCAGTACCACGGGCACCACCAGCACCGGCACGACGGGCAGCACCACGAGCACCACCAGCAGCAGCACCGTGTCGAGCTGCAGCACCATCCCCGAGGAGACCGCCGGTCCCTACCCCGGTGATGGCACCAACTCCCGCCAGGGCAGCGTCGTCAACGTGCTGACCCAATCGGGCGTGGTGCGGCAGGACATCCGCAGCAGCTTCGGCTCGGCCACCGGTGTGGCCGATGGCGTGGCACTGACGGTGACGCTGAAGCTGGTCAATACCAATTCGAGCTGTGCGAATCTGGAGGGCTATGCCGTCTACCTGTGGCACTGTGATGCCAGCGGCAATTACTCCCTCTATTCCAGCGGCATCACCGAGGAGAACTACCTGCGCGGGGTGCAGGTGTCCGACGCCAACGGCGAAGTCAGCTTCACGACGATCTTCCCGGGCTGCTACGCCGGCCGCTGGCCTCACATCCACTTCGAGGTCTATCCCAGCCTGGCGCTGGCCACCAGCGGCAACAACGATGTGAAGACCTCGCAGCTCGCCCTGCCGCAGAGCGATTGCGAAACGGTCTACGCCGACAGCCGCTACGGCAACAGCAGCCGCAATCTGTCGCAGATCACGCTGGCCACCGACAACGTCTTCCGTGACGACAGTGCGGCACTGCAGATGGCGACCCTGAGCGGCAACGCCACCAGCGGCTATGTCGCCACGCTGCAGGTGGGTGTGGCTGCCTGAAGCCTCGGCGGCAGCAGCAGCTCGGCGCAGCGGGCCTCCCGGGTGCTTTCCAGCGCCTGAGCCACCCGTTCGCCGGCCTGCTCGATGGCGTCGTGCAAGGAGGCGCCCCGCAGCAGTTCCGCCGTCAGCGTCGCGCTGAACAGATCGCCGGTGCCCTTGACCGCACAGCCGATGCGCCGATGGCGGACCAGCTCGGTCGGCGCATCGGCCTGCACCACGGCGATCTGGATCTCCCCCGGCCCGCACTGCGTGGGTGCGGCACTGGTGACGGCGATCCAGCGCAGCCACGGATCAGCCCGCAGCAGGCTTCGCGCCGCCGCTTCCACCTGCTCGATCGTCTCCACCGGCATCCTGCTCAGGCAGCCCAGCTCGAAACCATTCGGCGTCAGCCCGCCTGCCACCGGCAGCAGATGCGTGCGCAGCGCCTCCAGCATGCCATCGGCCACATAGACGCCGCTGTCCTCATCGCCGATCACCGGATCGAGCACCACCTGCAGCTGCGGCCGGGCTTCACGCAACGCCCGCAGCCAGACCGCCAGCACTTCCGCCTGCGCCGGCGTCCCCAGATAGCCGATCAGCACCGCACGCAGCTGCGACAGCGATTCACGTGCCTGCAGATCATCCAGAAAGCCCTGGAACCAATCCAGCGGAACCGCGCCACCATGAATGCTGGCGTAGTGCGGGGTGTTGCTGAAGACCACGGTCGGCACCGCCGCAGCCTTCAGGCCCGCCGCCCACAGGGTGGGCATGGCGACATTGTTGCCGACCCGGCCATAGACGACCTGCGACTGAACGGAGACGACATCCAGCGCCAGCGGCTTCAGCGTGTCGAGATAGTGGCTGGTGGCGGATGCGATGGCTCGGGGCATGATGGGTCCTGAAACAGAGAAAAGAGGAATTGTGCGCCCTGCGCCGCTGATCAGCTCTCCGCCGGCATCAGACGCCGACGCATGTGCAACAGCCGGATCGCCAGCAGACAGCCCATCAGCAGCACGGCAACCAGCAGCAGCCACGCGCCGTCGTAGCGCAGCGCATCCGGTTCGGCCCCCAGAAACCAGCCCAGCGCCGCCGGCCCCACGGCAAAACCGCTGAAATACCCCAGCGCCAACCAGCCCCGGGCGGCGCTGGCGCCGCCAAAGCAGCGATCCCGCAGCAGCATGTTCATCGCAATGGCGTGGCTGGCTCCCAGCGTCAGGCCGATGCCGACCACGCCCAACCAGAGCAGCCACTGCTGCTGACCATCATCCAGCCGCATCAGCGCCAGCGCGAGCCCCGCCTGCGACAGCAGCATGCCCAGCACCAGACTTTCATCGTCCAGGCGCTCACTGGCGTTGGCAAAGGCCAGACGCGACAGCAGCCCCACCGCACCGAACACCGCCAGCATCAGACCGATGCGCTCGGCCGGCAGCCCCAGAAAATCCGCATACACCCCGAAATAGACCACGAAGGAGGCCAGCGCCACCGCTGCGCAGAACTGGATGCCCATCAGCATCAGCAGAAAACGGTTCGGCGCGCGCAGCCGGCCGCGTCCCAGGGGTCGGGGCTCGTCCGCCTGGCGTGCCGGCAACCAGGTGAACACCTGAATCGCCAGCAGCAGCGCAATCGGCGACCAGATCGCCAGCGCCGTGCGCCAGCCCCAGTCGAAGGCCAGGGCCGGCAGCGTCAGGCCGGCCAGCGCCGCCATCAGCGGAATGCCCGACTGCTTGAAAGCCAGCACCAGCCTGGCCCGCACCGGCGGCACCTCCTCGGCGATCGCCTGATAGCTGACCGGATTGCTGAGTGCAACCGCGAGCCCGCCGACGGCCAGCGCCGCCACGAGCCCGGGCAGCCCCGGCAATGCCGCCACCAGCGACAGCGAAACGCCCGCCAGCAGGAACAGGCTGACCAGCGCGGCCCGCGTCCCCAGCCGGTGCGCAAGCCCCCCGGCCCAGGGCGACAGCAAGGCCGCCGGCGCAAAGACTGCCGTGCACAACCATCCCAGCGTGGAGATCGACAGACCCAGATCGACGAGCATGTCCGGCCCCAGCAGGCCGATGGCGTAGAACAGCAGCATCGGCACGCCCATCGCCGCCAGCAACAGCGACGATACCCCCGTCATCAGCGGTGCGCGTTGCGTCGATTGATCCATGAACACTACCTCGATAAAAGCAGCTTTGCCTGCGATAAAGAAAAGAAAGAAAAGATAAACCGCCCGCCCTCATGGCACATCAAGAGCCACAAGCGCGCCTGGGGTTGATCGTGTGCGCTGGCAAAGAACGTGGCATCCCGCCGAGGGCAGGTCTCCGTGCCGCATCAGCACGCGCTCAGACGAGCACCTCCACCTGCGCCGCGCCGGCCCGCCTGCGCAGCCGCAGCAGGCACAGACACATCAGACAGCCCAGCAGCAGCACGCCGAGCAGCGCCATCGAGGGCACCGCGAAGCCCTCGAAGCGCTCGACCAGCGCGCCGACGACGGGCGGCCCGAGGGCACAGCCGGTGAAGAAGCCCATCGCCAGCAGGCCGGCCGATCGCGCCGGCGCCCCGAAGCGGGCATCGCGCAGCAGCATGTTCATCGCGATGGTCTGGCTGGCGGGCAAGGTGCCGGCGATGCCGACCACCCCGGCCCACAGCGGCCACAGGGTGTCGGGGCTGGCCTGCTGCATCACGGCCACGCCCAGGCCGGCCACCGTGAACAGGGTGCACAGCAGCAGGCTTTCCTCGCGCAGCCGGGCCGACAGCGGGGTCAGCGCCAGCCGCGACACGATGCCGGTCATGCCGAACAGCGCCACCATCTGCCCCACGGTCTGCACCGACACGCCGAGCCCCGTGGCCCGCACCCCCAGAAAGGTGACGAAGGACGAGAGCACCACGCCCGCGCAGAATTGGGCCGACATCAGGCTCAGCAACCAGCGGCGCTGCGGCGGGGCATGCGGGTGCACCGCTTGCGGGGAGGCCGGACGCTGGCGCGGCAGCCAGAACCACACCAGCAGGGCCAGCCCGCCGGCCAGGGGCGCCCAGATGCCGATCGCCATGCGCCAGCCGAGCTGCAGGACCAGCCACGGCAGCATCATGCCGAGCAGCAGCGCCGAGATCTGGACCCCCGAGTGCTTGAAGGCGATGGTCAGCGCACGGCGCGGCGGCGGCACCTGCTGGGCGATCAGCAGATTGGTGGCCGGATTGCAGAGCGCCTGCGCCACGCCACAGAACATCAGCCCGATCACCAGACCGCCATAGCCCGGCAGCAGGGCCACCAGCAGCAGCGACAGCCCCACCGAGACGAACAACGCGGCCAGCCCGACGCGCGGGCCGACGTGCTGCACGCCCCTGCCGACCCACGGCGACAGCAGCGCCGCCAGCCCGAAGGTGCTGCTGGTCAGCAGGCCGAGCTGCTCGGCCGAGATGCCCAGGTCGGCGACCCAGCTCGGCCCGAGGATGCTGATCGAGAAGAACACCGTCATGGGCATGCCCATCGACAGCATCAGCAGCAGCGTCAGCCCCAGCAGGGGGCGTCTGGAGGAGGAATCGGGTGTCGTCATGGCTCAACAGTTTATAACAGCCCCTCCCTTGCCGGCCCGAAACCCCGCCGCCTGCTTTCATGAACGAGCCTGCCTCATCATTGCCGAGAGCATCGGCGGAGCAGCTGTTTCGTCAGCAGAAAATAGATATTGGTCAATGATGCGTATCATTATCATTTACTAACATGACGGTATTCGATCGATCGTGAAGACGCCAGGCCGCCGGCATGCAGACGGCCATGCAACCGTACACCATCCCAGCTCTGCCTGCCGTCCTCTCACAGACAGGAGCCCCTCCATGAAAAGCATTGTCCCCCTTGCTGCGTTGTCGACGGTGCTGTCGATCATGTCACCGGCAGGCGCCAGCAATCCGCATCAAGGATTCTCACTGCTCCCGGAACAGCTGCAATGGAAGCCCGAGACCACCAAAGTACAGATGCAGATCGTCCATGTCGATGACGACTGCCGGATCGTCACCAAGCGCGTCCGCCTCCCGCCGAATACCGAGCTGCCCCCTCATGGACATGAACAGGGCTATCGCTTGGTCACGGTAATCAGCGGAACGCTTCAACTGGGCTTTGGCACGCGTTTCGACGAAAAGGCGCTACAGACGCTACCGCCAGGCAGCGTGTTCTCGGAGCCGGCGGGCCACAAGCATTTCGCCCGTACCGGCGCGGATGCCGTCATCCTCCAGTTGACGGAAGTCGATGGCAAGAAACCCGAGCTGGAAACCTGCCGCTGAGACCACCGATCATGTCG
>JBHADS010000076.1:0-2702 GCA_041855185.1 Lautropia sp.
CATGAGCCGTCTGTTGGCCGTGATCGTGCTGGTGCTGGGGTGCTGGTTGCCGGCACTGCACGCCCAGCCATTGCAGCCGGTGCCGGCGTTGAGTTCGCCGGTGGTCGATACCGTCGGCCTGCTGAAACCGGGCGAGCGCGAGGCGCTGGCGCAGCAACTGCTGGCCCTCGACCGCGACAAGGGCAGCCAGCTGGCAGTGCTGATCGTCGCCACCACTCAGCCCGAGGCCATCGAGGAATACTCGCTGCGGGTGGCCGAGACCTGGAAGCTCGGACGAGGGGCACAGAAGGGCGCGGGGGCGGCAGGCGCTTCGCGGGGCGCCACGGCCTCGATCGATGACGGGGTGCTGCTGCTGATCGCCCGCGACGACCGGCGGGTGCGCATCGAAGTCGGTTACGGGCTGGAGGGCGCCATTCCCGATGGCATCGCCAAGCGCATCATCGACCAGGCGCTGACCCCACGGTTCCGGCAAGGCGACTGGTACGGCGGCATCAAGGCCGGCGTCGATGCGCTGATTGCCCGCATCGAGGGCGAGGAGCTGCCGCCACCCGCTGCCTCGGCTTGGGAGCCTACCGGACCCTTTGGCTTACCCGAAGATCTGCTGCCCTTGATCGCGTTCGCGATCATGGCCGGTCTCATGGCGACCCCGGCGATCGGACAGAGGCTGGGGGCGTTGGCGGCCGCTGGCATCGCGGGCTATGGCGCTTCGAGTCTGCTCGACTCGATCCTGTTCGGCGCCCTATGCGGGATGATCTCGGCCGTCATAGTGCTCCTGTTTGTCTGGGGCGCTGGTGGTCCTCCGGGCAGCGGCTCCATGCGCCAGGTCGGCCGCCACACCTATCGTCGTAGCGGCAGCAGCCGCAGCAGCGGCGGAGGCTTCCGCGGTGGTGGCGGTGGTTTCGGTGGGGGAGGGGCTTCTGGTGGTTGGTAATGCTTTCAAACCTGATCCGTCGGACCCGGATCGGGCCGATGCCGGGCCGACAGGCGAGCAGTCCCGGCCAACGGCTGCGCCGACAGCGGCGCCGCCGGCTATGGCGCCGGTCTCTCGGAACGCTCGGATCACAAGCAGTCCGATCCGCTACTGGCGCCACAGCCGCTGGGCGCCCGACCCGGTGGCGCGCGCCTTCGATGCGGCGGCCTTCGAGCGGATCGAGCAGGCGATCTGCGCCGGCGAGCATCTGCACCGTGGCCAGATCCGCTTCGCGCTCGAAGAGCGCCTCGACTGGGCGGCGCTGCGCCGTGGGCAGGGCGCGCATGAGCGTGCGTTGCAGGTCTTTGGCGAGCAACGGATCTGGGACACCGAAGAAAACACCGGGGTGTTGATTTATCTGTTGACGGCCGATCATGCGGTGGAGATCATCGCGGACCGGCATGCCCATCGGCAGTTGCCGGCCGAGCTGTGGCCGCAACTGTGCCGGACGATCGTCGACGCATGTCGGCAGGGGAGACCGGTCGACGGGGTGATCGCTGCAATTGGGTGCCTGAATCGGGCGTTTATCGACGTTTTACCCGTCCTGCCGGGCGTGGACAATCGGAACGAATTGGACAACAGGCCGGTTCGCCTCTGAAGTCCGGAGGCCGGCCCGCCACATCACAGCAGCTTCTGGATGAGCCATTCTCTGTCACGACGCCATTGGTTGAAGTATTCGTGCGCGATCGCCGGTCTGCCCGGGCTCGACGGCGCTGCCCGACTGGGCGCCGGGGTGCTGGGCACGGCGGGCGCGATGTCGGCGCTCGGGGCACAGCCGCTCACGCTGGCCCAGGCCGTCGCAGGGCAGTCGCCCCGGACGGCGCCGGTCCAGCCTGCAGCCTCCGCATCGCCCGCCGCAGCACCGGCTGCCAGTGCACCGCCCGCCTCGGCGCCTGCATCGCCACACGCTTCGGCAGGGCGCTTCCCGACGCTCAGCAGCCTGCCGCCGGTGCCGGCTTCCCTGAACCTCGATTTCGATGTCTATTACGGCGATTCGACCGCCCGTGGCGTGCATGTGGCACATGCCGTCTACCGGCTGAGCCATCGGCAGGAAGAATACCGGCTGGAAACCGAGGCCCGCGCCACCGGGGTGCTGGCCGTGTTCTACAGCGGTGCCTTGCTGCAATCCAGCACCGGATCGCTGGGTGCCCGGGGCTTCCTGCCGCGGCGCTATACCGAGAAGCGGGGACGGCGGCCCGAGCGCCAGCTGGACTTCGACCGGGAGGCAGGCCGGATCAAGCTGGCCGGTGATCCGGCCGTGAACCTGCCGTTTCCGGACGGGACGCAGGATCGGCTGTCGGTCTTCTTCCAGCTCGGCCTGCTGGCCCGCGGCAACCCGTCGATCTTCCGGCCCGGGCAGCGTTTCGTGCTGCCGCTGGCCGGCACCCACCGGATCGACGAGCCGCTGTTCCGCGTCATCAGCCAGGAAGCCTTGCGGACCCAGGCAGGCGCCTTCCAGGCGCTGCACATCGCCGTCAGCAAACCGGGCGATGCCGATGCGCCCAAATTCGACATCTGGCTCGCGCCCGCCATCCAGATGCTGCCCGTGCGCATCCGCGTGGTGGACGGCAGCGACGGCAAGGTCGTCGACCAGGTGCTGCGCAACCGCCCGGCGGGGGTCTGAGCCCGGTTCGGCGCCTCATGCCGTGTCTCACGCATGAATCGGCACCAGGACCCAGATAGCCAGTACCAGCAGCCCGAAGGCGATCAGTTCGAGGCGGTTGCGGGTGCG
>JBHADS010000077.1:0-4416 GCA_041855185.1 Lautropia sp.
CCTTCTGACGCTCCTGCAGGTCGAGCACGAAAGCGATGATGCGCGCAGCCGTCTCGACCGCCGAAACCCCCTCGTGCCGGCGGGAGGAATGCGCCTCCTTGCCCTTGACCTTCACCCGCCAGATGGGCGTGCCCTTGTCGGCCGTCACCACCCGCATCGAGGTCGGTCCGCCAACCACAGCAGCAGCGGGCAGCACCGGCAACGACCGCAGGTGCGCCGCCAGCCGCTCCATGCCATGCATATTGGTCTCGCCGTTGTACGACAGCGCAATATGCACCGGCTTCTTCAGGCCGACCTGCTGAAAGAAGGGCACGGCCGCGAGACAGCAGGCGATCCAGCCCTTGGCATCGGTGCTGCCCCGGCCATAGACCCGCCCGTCATGGCTGATCAAGCGATAGGGATCGGTCTGCCAGGTGTCCAGCTGCACTGGCGCCACATCCACATGCCCGGCCAGCACGATGCCCGGCACATCGGCCGGCCCCAGCGAAGCAAACAGGTTCACCTTGCCGGCTTCATCGCCGGGCAGCACCTCGACCTGGACGCCCTGACGGGTCAGCCGCTCGGCCACCCAATCGATCAACGTGCGGTTGCTACGGGAACTGCTGGTATCGAAGCTCACCAGCGTCCTCAGGATTTCGATGGTTTCGTCTTGCATACCTGACACACCGTCAGAAAGAGGAAGGAAGGGGGCAAAGCGCCCCACCGATCGACAGCCAGTCTAGCAGAGTGCAACCGCCACCATCGGCCGCCGGCTCACACCTTGCTCCGGACTTACCCTGATGCGGCACATCAAAGCGCACAGCCGGTGCTGCCCCATCATCCGGGCTAACCCAGACGGTCAGCCAACGACGAAGCTCCTCGGCAGCCCTGCCGCGCCCGGATAGTCTGCGCAGATACCTCGTCGCGTGTCCGGAGACCGCCATGCCTCAGCCCCGCACCCCCCGCCTCGCCATCTGCCTCGCCCTGTCATCCGCCCTGCTCGGCGCAGGCTGCGCCAGCAACACTCCCAAGATTCCGGCCGAGATGCTGGAGCCCGAAACGGCGCAGCTCACCAGCCACACCGATGCCCAGGGCGAGCCCTTCTACCTCGACTATCCGATTGGCGACCTCGGCCTGACCCATGCCTTCGACGACGGCAGCCACACCTTCGTCGAGTTCCGTCAGCCGGTGCCCAGCGAATTGAGCTGCTTCGATCAGCAGGGCGCGCTGCTGGGCTGCGAAGCCGTAGGTCAGGTGCTGGCCGTACACGGGGTGCACAGCGGCATCCTGCTGCGACATGGCGAGGCCGCCGTCTTCATCGCCCCCAATCCCAAGGCCCAGGCGACGGGCCTGCGTCAACTGGGCCACACCCCCGAATGGGCGGCCCATGTGCAGGCGCGCAACCGGCTGCTACTGAAGGCTCCACTGCGCGAAGCGCTGTCGCGCAGCGCCGGCGTTGCGGCCGACCCGGACATCAACCAGGCCGCCGGGCTGCGCAGCTCCCTGCGGCCATCCGTCCGTGGCCGCCCCGAGGCCGACACCCCCCGTACAGCACGTGCAGATTCCAGCACCGTCCCGGAAGGCAGAAAGCGGCTCAAGGCCCGCCTGCCCGACAAAGCCGGGACACGCACGCCCGACGGCCCGAACACACGCGCCCAAGCCACCCCGAAAACCGGAGCCCGGCTCGAAACGGATCTGAGGGGAAAGTCGGAAACGCGCTCGGGCCGGCCAACGGGCGCAACGGCGCACCACGCAGAAACAGCCCTGCTCACGGGCTGGACGACCCTGCCCTTCGGCCGCAACAGCGCCCAGCTCGACCCGGCCCATCCGAGCCTGAGCGCGCTGCGTGACAAGGCACTGCAAGCCGATGAGATCCACATCGAGGTGCGTGGGGCCGATGCTGCGCCCAGTTTGCCAGCGGAAGCCTCGGCAGGAAGGCGTGCGGCGGGCACCTCCTCGGGGGCATCGCCTGCTGCCTCGACAGCTCGCGCGCCGACCGTACAGCCCACGGGCGACCAGCAGCAACGCGCTCTGACCGGCAGCGCCACACAGCCACTGCTGGCCCAGGCCCGGCTGCAGGCCGTCCAGCAATGGCTGCACGCCCAAGGCGTCGCCCGCGCCAGGATTCACCTGCAGAGCGCTTCGTCAGCCGGAACGGCCGCGGCGGAACCGAGGGGCAGCACGCCAAAACCCTCGGCAGATCCGGCAGCACCCGCAGCCCCAGGTGCCACTGGGGCCACGCCACAGGGCGCGGGTGGCATCAACAACGCCAGCAGCCAGCACATGCCCGTGCGCATTCTGCTGCTGCGCAAAGGTCAGGTACTGGCGATCTGAAGGCGGACGCTTATCAGCGCAGCGCGCCGACCATCACCTTGGCCGCAGCCTCCTCCATCTCGGGGGCTGCCTGACGATCATGGGCGGTGCGCGTGGCGCTGGCGTCCAGCCCATGTGCCGAGCCGGCGTCCTGCCCGACCGAGGTCAGCAGCGAGCGCATCCCGAACATCGATACCGGCGGCAGATTGCGCGCCACCGTGAACAGACGCTCGCTGACCACACCGCTGGCGCGCATCCCGTCGAAGAAACGGGCGCTCATCCGGTGCGGCAGGTAGCGCATCTGCATCACATAGCCGCCATTTCTGCAGAGTCCAGTGAAGAAGCTGGCAATTTCCTCGGAGAAGAACGCGCCAGCCGTCGGGATGAACGAGGCCAGCAGAATCCGCTTGGTCTTCAGCTCGGGGAAATGCTCATACAGCGCCTGGATCTTGTCGGCCACCACACGCGCCGACGGGTGCTGCTGGTGAAAGCGGTGGGCAAACTCCTGCTCGATCTCGAACAGGATGGCATCGGGGTAGATCTGGTGGATGCGCGAGGCGACCACACCGCTGCCGATACCCGCAACCACGACTTGATCATAACCAGGGGCCAGCCGCGCCACCTCGTGTGCCGCGCGCTTGCCGAAGAACGGCGAAGAGGGGCAGACACTGCCCGTAACAGAGAATCGCTTCAGATAGCTCATGAAAGAAAAACTCGATGGGCCGAGGCCGGCAATGGCACTGCCCCGACTCCTTCATATCCGACCCAACACACGACCGCGCAAGCCTTGCACGCGCTGACGGTGGCCACAGCCCCTTGGTGTCGACTGCCACGACCAGCGCTCGCAGCCCGCAGCCCGCAGCCCGAACATCGCGCGTTTGCGCTGCCGTGTGAAGGCTCAACCGACAAAATACCGCCCGTGCCGCCCATTGCCAGCGGCCGTCGTGTTTCGGAAACAATGACAGAGATCCCACGATGGTAGCGGAATGCGCGGGTCAAGCGTGAATTTTGCCCGTTCGGCCCAAAGACCAGCCCCAATGGGGGGCCAGATGACTTTGGTATTAAGATAAAGGGGACGTTTGATCCCGAGGTTCTCTTCCCCATGGATACCCAAACCACTCAGGAAGTACCCGACCATGTTCTGGTCGTTGACGACGACGCCGAAATCCGCACCCTGCTGGCCGAGTACCTGAGCCAGAATGGCATCCGCGTCACCGTGGCGCGCGATGCCGCCGAAATGCGCCAGGCTTTCGATGCCGAAAAGCCCGACCTGATCATCCTGGACGTGATGATGCCGGGCGAAGATGGCCTGACCGTCTGCCGCGAGCTGCGCTCGCGCTCCAACGTGCCGGTCATCATGCTGACGGCCCGGGCTGACGAGGTCGATCGCATCATCGGCATCGAGATGGGAGCCGACGACTACCTGGGCAAACCCTTCAGCCCGCGTGAGCTGCTGGCCCGCATCAAGGGCGTGCTGCGGCGCACCCGCACCCTGCCTCCCACACTGGGCGATGCCCAGCAGGTGCGCTTTGCCGGCTGGACGCTCGATTCGGGCGCCCGGCACCTGATCTCGCCCGACAACGTGATCGTGCCGCTGTCCGGCGCCGAATACCGGCTGCTGGCGGTGCTGATCCAGCACCCGAACCGGGTGCTCGACCGCAACCAGCTGATGGATCTGACGCTGGGCCGCGAAGCCACCCCCTTCGACCGCAGCATCGACGTGCAGATCAGCCGGCTCCGCAACCGTCTCAACGACGACGCCCGCGAACCGCGCATCATCAAGACCATTCGCAACGAAGGCTACATCCTTGCCGCGCATGTCGAACGGATCTGTTGACCCGCAGGCGACTCGCTGATCCCGCGCGCAAGGACGCCTCATGGACAAGCCACGGCTGCTGCCGGAATCCCTGTTTGGCCGGATGGTCCTGGTTCTGGCGGCAGCGCTGCTGCTGTCGCAGGCCGCCAGTCTGCTGGTCAACTTCTTTGATCGTGGCAGCTCCATCTACCGGCTCAATGCCGAACAGATGGCGCTGCGCATCGCCCGCACTGCCAGCCTGCTGAACCGCTTGCCCCAGGCGCAGCGCGATGCCGTGGCCGCCGAGCTGGGCGGACGCAACGACTTCC
>JBHADS010000078.1:0-4812 GCA_041855185.1 Lautropia sp.
ACGGCGCACCCACAGCCAGCCGTGCAGGGCGGGGACACGGTGAACCTGAATTCCACTCATGGGGACAGTTGGGTCGTGATCGGAAAATCAGACATCGGAGCGCGGTGGGCCTGGCGTTCAGAACGGCAGGCCCGGCATCTCGCGGCGGTCCTGCAGGATCTTTCTGAAGTGCTCGGGGTCTTTGGGCTGCAGCATGGCGGCCTCGCGCGGCAGCAGCGCGTCGTAGAGCCGCGACAGCCAGAAGCGCAGGGCTGCGGCGCGCAGAGCCATCGGCCAGCCCTGGCGCTCGACATCGCGGAAGCGGCGCACGCCCTGATAGCCTTCGAGCAGCGCCATCAGCCGGGCGGGGTCGAGCGAGACCTGATCGGGCGCCAGACACCAGTCGTTGCAGACCACGGCCAGATCGAAGATCCAGGTGTCGTGGCAGGCGAAGTAGAAATCGATGACACCGGGGGCGTCCACCGACGGGAACAGTACATTGTCGCGGAAGCAGTCCGCATGGACGGCCGAGGCGGGCAGCGAGGCCCAGTCGGGGTGCTGCATCCATGCCTGCTGGGCCGCCAGTTCGTCCTGCGCCAGCGCAAGCTGGTCGGCAGGCAGCAGCGGGGCCAGCTCGGTCAGCGCCTGCGGCCACCAGTCGGCGCCGCGCACGTTGGCCGGCGCCGGTCCGAAATCGGCGGCCGCCAGATGCATCCGGGCCAGCAGCTCGCCGATGGCGTGGCAGTAGGGCGCGGTGGTGTCTTCCACCGACTTGCCCGCCAGCCGGCTGACCAGGGTGGCGGGCTTGTCTTTCAGCAGGCTCCAGAGGTTGCCGTCCCGGTCGGCCAGCGGTTCGGGGCAGGTGATGCCCCGCTGCGCCAGATGCTTCATCAGGTTCAGATGAAAGGGCAGGCGCTCGGGCGGCAGGCGCTCGACCAGGGTGAGCACCCAGCGGCCGGTGCTGGTGTCGACGAAGTAGTTGGTGTTCTCGATGCCCGAGGCGATTGCCTCGACGGACAGCAGCGTGCCGGCATCATATCGAGTCAGCCACTGTGCGATTTCTTGTTCGGATACGACGGTAAAGACAGCCATGACAAACCTGGTTGGGGCGGCGCCGAGCGGGGTCGACACGGCGTGTCCTGGACACCGCCGGGCAAGAATCCGCACATTCTACCTGCGCCGCCGGGATCGCCCGCATTTGTCGTATCCGGGGCGCTGTGCTCAGCCAGCGGGCTGTTGCAGGGTCGGGTTCTCCTTCACCGCGGCGGTGATGAAGTGGCCGAAGGGCAGCAGCGGCAGCAGCAGGCACTGGAAGGCATGGTAGATGTCCGGGCGGCCCGACCAGACCCCACCACCGGGGCGGTTGTCGGCATCGAGCTGATGGTTCCATTGGCCGGCTCCGGCGATCAGGTGCTGCGCCGCGTAGCTGATGAACACCTCGTACCAGTACGAGAACTCGTTGCCCAGGGCGGCCTCGACATAGCCTTCGGCACGACCCAGATCGCCGAGGGGGGCGTCGTCGGCACGGATGCCGTCCAGTGCGACGCAGGCGCCGATCGCTTCGCACAGCACCCAGTGCATCCGGTCCCGCACGATCGGCCGGCCCTCGAAGTCGGTGGTGTAGACGAAGCCCTCGGCGCCGTCGCTGCCCCAGTTGTGCAGCGCCTGCCGGAACAGGCCGAAGGCGGTGCGGGCGTAGTCCGTGGGGGCGTCGATGCCGTGTTGCCGGTTCATCACCAGCACATGCGCGCCCAGCCGGGCCCATTCCAGCGCATGACCGACGGTGGCGCCATAGGGACGGAAGGGATGAGCCTTGTCGTCCTCGTTGTAGTCGCGGATCAGTTGCCAGTCCTCGTCGAAGTGCTCCGGCAGCCGGTAGTCGTGCTGCTCGGCCAGCTCGAAGGCGAAGCGGGTGATCGAATTGGCGCGGTGCAGCCAGCGCAGCGCCGGCTCGCCGTCGGCGGCCCGGCGGGCCAGCTGGGCGTCGAGGCTGCCCGGTATCAGCATGCGCTGGGCATCGAAGGCCGCCAGACAGGCTTCCACCGTGTGCATGTTGGCGTTCAGGCCGCGATAGGGCTCGGCGGTCGAGAAATCCCGGGAGAAGGATTCACGCATCCGGCCGGCCTCCTCGTCCCAGAAGTGCTGGTCGATGATCAGGCTGATGCGCGCAAAGAGTTCGTCGGCGCGGGCGATGCCGGCCAGCAGGCCGCTGGAGGCCGCCAGCAGCACGAAGGCGTGGGCATAGGCTCCTTTCTGGGCACCGGCCTCGGTCGGTACGGCCTTGCCGTCGGGGCCGGGCGCGAGCTCCAGCGCCTCGAAGAATCCGCCGTGCTCATGATCGTGGATGTGTTCGAGCAGGGCGTGGATACCGTGCTCGGCCTGCTCGCGGCAGCCCTCCACGCCCATCAGCGCGCCGATGCTGTAGATATGCGTCATCCGGCAGCTGATCCAGGTGTGGACGGGCTGCGCCGGGTCGATCTCCCCATCCTTGTCCAGATAGGCGAAGCCGTGGGGCACCCGGGCCTTGCGGGCGAATGCCAACAGTGCCTTGCTCTGTTCGAGCAGCCATTGGCGATGCAGGGGGTTGTAGAGGGCAGCAATCATCGGGGGCTCCTGTCGTGACCGAAGGAAGCGCTGCGACGACGAATCGGGATGTTCGGGGCCAGGGCCAGCCCCCATGAGCCGCTGTTTCGGCGGGTGAGGATCAGGGACAGGCCGAAGCGCGTGGTGCCGATCCGGTGGGCGCCGGCAACGCAGCTATCCCCGCATTGCAACAGGAGGGGGTGCGGCCCGCTGCAAAGCCGCAGCATGCCTGCGCGCATTGCGGCGCAAGTCACCGGCATCTGTCATCATGATCGGTTGCTGCCGTGCTGCCGTGCTGCCGCGCTGCGGCAAGGGGCGTGGCGCCGCCCCTTCGTTCTCTCAGAGCTGCAGGTTCAGTGTCCGGTCGTCGGTGGGGGCGTAGAAGCCGCGCTGCTGATAGAAGTCGAAGATCGCATTGACCACTTCATCCGGGTCATCGATGACCCGGATCAGCTTCATGTCCTCCTCCGACACGGTGCCTCCGGCCACCAGCGTGTCGTTCATCCAGGCGAGCAGTCCCTGCCAGAAGCTGGAGCCGACCAGAATCACCGGGATCTTGCGCGTGACCCGGGTCTGGATCAGCGTCAGCACCTCCATCAGCTCGTCCAGCGTTCCCCAGCCGCCGGGCACGGCCACGAAAGCCGCCGCGTACTTGGCAAAAGCCACCTTGCGGGCGAAGAAGTGCCGGAAGTGCAGCGACACATTCTGGTAGGGGTTGTCGTGCTGCTCCATCGGCAGCTCCATGTTCAGCCCCACCGACGGCGATTCGCCGGCGAAGGCACCCTTGTTGGCTGCTTCCATCAGACCCGGACCGCCGCCGGACAGGATGGCGAAGCCGGCATCGGAGAGCTTGCGGGCCAGGATTTCGGTTTCGGTGTACCAGGGATGGCCTTCCTTGATCCGGGCGCTGCCGAAGATCGAGACGGCCGGGCGGATGTCGGCGAGGATCTCGGTGGTCTCGACGAACTCTGCGATAATGCCCAGCACGTGCCAGGACTCCTTGGCCTTGATCGCCGTGGCGCGCTCGGTGGGCATGATGCCGCTCAGTTTCGGGGTGTGCCGCGTTGCTTTGGGTGCTTTGTTGTTGACCATGTCGACCATGAGTCCTTCTTGTTCCTGGTGGGCTGGGCGCCTCGTGTCATGTCGACCTGCGCCATCTGTCAGCCGTGAGCGTATCAAAAAAGCCGGCCTTTCCCGGGTTCTTCTCTGCCGCAACCCTGCTGTGCGGCCATTTTTTGCCGATGCCTGACAAAACCTTGTTGCTGGTCGATGGGTCCAGCTATCTGTTCCGTGCCTTTCATGCACTCCCCGACCTGCGCAACAAGGCCGGTGAGCCGACCGGCGCCATTCACGGCATGGTTGGCATGTTACGACGTCTGCGCGAAGATACCCGTCTGCATGGCGGGGCTTTGCTGGGTGCCGTCGTCTTCGATGCGCCGGGGCGCACCTTTCGCGACGATCTGTATGCCGACTACAAGGCCAACCGCAGCCAGACGCCCGAGGCGCTGGTCCAGCAGATCGCCCCGATCCACGAGCTGACCCGGGCGCTGGGCTGGCCGCTGCTGGTGGTGCCGGGCATCGAGGCCGACGATGTGATCGGCACGCTGGCGACGCAGGCGGCTGCTCAGGGCATGCGCACGGTCATCTCCACCGGGGACAAGGACCTGGCCCAGCTGGTGGACGATCGGACCGTGCTGGTCAACACCATGACTCGCGATGGCGTGCCGCCGACGCTGAGCGATGCGGCCGGGGTGCGCGAGAAGTTCGGCGTCGATCCGGGGCAGATCATCGATTTCCTGAGTCTGACCGGCGATACCGTGGACAACGTGCCCGGCGTCGACAAGGTGGGGCCCAAGACCGCCGCCAAATGGCTGAATCAATATGGCTCGCTGGACGAGATCATGCGCTGCGCCGGGGAGATCGGGGGCAAGGTCGGCGAGAACCTGCGGGCCGCGCTGGATTGGCTGCCGCGTGGCCGCGAGCTGGTGACGGTGCTGCGCGATGCCGATCTCGGCCAATGGGTCGAATCGATCCAGGCGCTGCGGCTGGAGCCCGAGAACGATGAGCAGCTGATGCGGCTGTTCGGGCGCTGGGAGCTGCGCACCTTCGCGCGCCGGCTGGGCGAGCGGCAGCGGCGCAACGGGGGGGCGGGGGCTTCGGGGGGGGCCGCGTCCGAGGGCACTGCCGGTGCAGCCGGGATCGCCGGGGCCGCGCCTGCTGACGGTGCTGGGGGGGAAGCGGCCGGCGCTG
>JBHADS010000079.1:0-9115 GCA_041855185.1 Lautropia sp.
ACCCAGCACAGTACACCCACCAAACCACAACAGAATGAACCAAGATGAATCGCAAACACAGCCTGAGTTGGTGTCATTCCGAAACGCATCAGCAAATGATGTAAATGCTTGAGGTCTGGCGTCATAGGTGTAACACCCGACAAAATTCGTCGAACGATACATGAGGCAGAATCGGCCAGCGGTACAGCCAGAATCCACAGGCAGACCACGGGCTTGAGGCTGGCCACGCCATAGGCCGAAGTGACATGAATCGAGAACCAGGCCAGCGTGAAGCCCAGGAACATGCTGCCGCTGTCACCCAGGAAAATCGCTGCCTTCCGGCGGAACGGGGAACGCAGGTTGAACCAGAGAAAACCGGCCAGACTGCCGCACAGCGCCGCGGCCAGCGGCACCATGCTACCCGCATAGGGAGCAGCCGGCACACCTACGGCCACCGCCAGTCGGGAGGAAATCATCAGCGACACCAGGAACCAGAACAGGCTGATGAAACTCAAGCCGCCGCACAGGCCATCGGCACCATCCGTGAAGTTCACGGCATTGATCACCGCAACCGTACCCAGCACACTGATCGGCAGCATCAACCACCAGGCGCTGATCGCGCCGAATCCGAACAGATCCCCGATCGACGGAAGCATCTGCCCCCCCAGACCGATACCTGCCACGGCAGCCGCCAGCTGCACCATCGCACGATAGCGTGCGCGGATCGGGCTGCGATCGTCCACCAGTGCCACAATGAAAAGCAGCAATCCGCCAATCCAGTAACCGTAGGGCGCTCGCAGGGACTCCGGTCCGAGCAACTGCATCAGTATCACGACCAGCAGCACAGCCCAGCCACCGATCAGGGGAATTTCACCCACATGAGCCTTCCGGTGGCTGGGCTTGTCCACCCAACCAGTACGCCGGGCCACCGGTTTGAGCAACAAAAGCAGGATCATTGACAGCAGCATGCTGCTGACGAAGCTCATCCAGGGAAACGAGGCAAAGACGAACGCCAAGTCGAAGTCAGGCATAGGGGCACCCAAAACGTATAGAGGAGCCATCGAGCACCAACGATGACCCCTCCTTGCTCTCCACACGACCGGCCCCCGACACCATTCGGCGACAGGCCCGGATCGCGCCCCTCCCGAAAGGAAACAACAGCTGCCGGTGTCTGGGGTCCGGACGCACGATTGAGATTGTAGATAAACATTACTATGTAATGATTGTAGCTTTGGCATGTTAAGCGACAGCGCTTGCATCTTGCACAAATTCTTACACTGCGCTGCTTCTGCATTCGGGCACAGGTCGTAAGATCAATGCAACGCTATCGGCACTCAGATGGATCGTTTGCGCCCGACTCCGCAACCGTCTCATCGGGGTCTGCCTGAAGGCTCCGGCCCGTGCATGTCGCGCCTGCCCCCCCTGCCCCTGAAGCCCCCACCACTGCCGGATCAACCTGTTCCCTCGTCGCTACAGGCCCCGAATGCGCCCCGTGCGACCTGCCCAAGGACCCCCATGCCGCGCCTGTCCAGACTACGCAACTTCTACCGCGCGCAACAGTCTTCGCTCTACACCTTCGCCATGCTGGCGTCCGAACGGGTGCTGCAGATGTTCATCGGACTGTGGCTCGCCAGTCAGATCGCGCGCGGCTACGACCATGCCTCCTTCGCGAACTGGCAGATCGCGATGTCGCTATGGCTGGTGTTCGGCACCATCGGCAACATCACCGGCGAGCGCATCCTGCTGCCCCGGTTCTGTGTCGTCCCTCCTGCCGAGTTCCCGACACTCTGGAACACCGCCTTTGCCGCAAAAATGGTCTCTGGCGTTCTGACGGCAATACCGTTGGTGCTGTGGACGATGACCATGCCCGACCCGATGATGCTGTCGCTGGGTCTGTTGTGGGGGCTGCAACTGCTGATCAACATGCCGATTTCCCTGGCAGTGCACGAAGCCTATGCCCATGATGATTTCCGCCGCCCCCAAATCGCCCGGATCATCGCAATGCTGTGCCGCCTCGGCGTCATCGTGCTGATTCTGTGGCTCAAGCTGCCGATCGCCTGGCTGGTCTGGGCGTGGATCATCGAGATGCTGGTCTTCGGCCTTGTGCTGTGCCGACATTGGTTCGCGCAGCGCCTGCTTTCTGTCAGACTGATCGACGGCCCACTGATGCGCGATCTGTTTGCCCAGGGCGCTGCACTGGCCGTAGCCTCCGCCGCCTCGGTGGCGCTGTCCCGTGTCGACCGCCTCGCGCTGGGCAAGACCCTGCCCAGCGAAGTCCTGTCACAGTACGCCGCGGCCATGACGCTGCTGGAATCGGCCTTCGCCTTCGCCGCCATGCTGGCCACCATCGTCGGCGCCAAGACCCTGTTCCGGGCCGATGCGATCAACCCCCGGCACCATGCCGGTCTGGCCCTCTTCGCAGCGGGTATTGCAACGGCCGTCGCGTTGCTGCTGTCCTTGCTGGCCGACCCCCTGATGACCACGATCTACGGCAGCGCCTACCGGGATTCGGCCACCTACCTGCGCATCGCCGCCGGCCTGCTTCCCCTGGTTTTCATGCAGGCGATCCTGCAGGCGCCGCTGTTGATCCGTGCGAGCAAGCGCTTCCACCTCTGCAAGGCGCTGAGCGCCTTCGGCATCGGAACAGCCCTGGCCTCGTGGGCCGCACATCACGGGCACTATCACTGGATCAGCGCGGGCGCCTACGGAGGGTATCTCACGCTGATCCTGTTCGATCTGTACGAGCTTCGCCGCCGGGCCGCCGAGATCTATGGCACCCGCCAATCGCCCTCCCTCCCCACAACGATCCATCGTGAGCACGCCTGACATCATTTCCCCTTCCGGGCTGCTGCAACGCGAGCTGCACCCCCTGAATCGGCCCAGGTTCTGGTTGGCCTGGGTACTTCTGTTTTTCTGCATCACCTATTTCGAGACGCAGAGCATCGCGGGCGTCAAGTACGCGGTCCTCTGGCGGGCGCTGGTACTGGGGCCAGCCGTGCTCATCATCATCTCCCGACCACTGCCGCTGGGAACAGGAGTTCTCAAGCCGCTGTTCTGGGCCTGGATCGCCTTTGCATGCGCCCCGCTGTGGAGCGTGGGCCTGGGCATTTCCGACATCGCCTACTCACTCGACCTGACCATCAACCGGCTGTTCGTTCCGATCGTTCTGATGGCCCTGCTGGCCCTGCGCCGCTACGACCTGGCCGATCTGTGCGTGCGCGCCTTCCCACTCTTTCTCTGCCTCGTCTCGATCCCGCTGCTGGCCGGCTGGATCCCTCCCGTGGGCCTGCAATGGTCATTGGCCGCAGTATCCGGCCTGGACCTCACCGCCTACAACAGCGTATTCCAGAATCAGCACTCCGCTTCGCTGGCTCACGCCATCGCCGGCATTGCCGCCTTCACGATGGCCGCCCGCTTTCCCGGGCGCCCTTCGTATCTCTATCTGCTCATGGGCCTGGGCTGCTTCGCCCTGACGGTGCTGACGACTGCACGCTCGGGCCTGCTCGGGCTGATGCTCGGCCTGCTCGTGGTGGCAACCTTCAAGCGCAAGCTGCACCTGCTCGCTGCCCCGGCTCTGCTGGTGGTGTTCGCCCTGGCCATCAGTGCCGCCGTCAAACCCGAAATCATCGACATGGTCCAGAACCGGATGACCGGACAGACGCTCTACACCAAAGGTCCCAGTGCCGACACACTGACCAGCGGACGGCTGACGCTGCAGACCTCCGCCCTGAAGGGCTGGGCGCAGGGCGAGCCGCTCCAGGTGCTCTTCGGAGTCGGCCGCGCGGGCACGCGGGCCAACATCGAACGTCTGACCGGCAACCACCTGATCGCCCACAGCGCCTTCATCGACGAACTCAGTGCCTACGGCCTGGTCGGCTTCCTCTCCTTGATGGCGATGCTGGCCATGGCCTACCGCCAAGCCTGGCGCAATGCCTGGCGGGGCTATCCAGCCGGACTGGGCATGCTGGTCGCACTATGCGCATACGGAATGCTGCAAAGCATTGATTATTCTTTTCATAATTTGATTATCGGGATGACGCTGATCCTCGAGACACGAGCCGCGTCGATGCAGGCAACATTCGTACAAAAAGACATTCATTAGCCAAAAACAGAAAAGCTCGAGAAAGAAAGATACGTTAGTTAATCTTTATTACACAAGGTGAATGCAGCGTTCCCCAAAACGTGAGACAGTGGATCGAGCGCATCCGACGCTATCCAAAAATGCTCAGCCCTCGGGAGAACGCCATGCCCTCCACGCTGAAAACGACGTATCTCTTCTATCAGCACATCAGCAGTCAACCCATCGATGCAGTCGCAGACCACTGTATCGAACTGGCCCATCTGCACCGTACCGTGCCCAGCAAACCGGCGCTTGTTTTCGCCATCAACGCCGAAAAATCGGTGCAATCGGAAGAAGATCCCAAGATCCGCAGCCTGCTGCAGAAAGCAACCATCCTGATTCCCGATGGAATCGGCGCATGTATCGGGGCGAGACTGCTCAACGGCGTCAGCATGAGCCGCGTCCCAGGGTCCGACCTGATGCCTGCGCTGTGCGACCGTGCAGAACGTGAAGGCTTGTCGATCTATCTGTACGGCGCCTCTCCCGAATCCAATGCCGGCGCGCTGAAGGCCATCCGGAAACGCTGGCCGAAACTGCGCATCGCCGGAGCCTGCCACGGTTACAAGAAACCCGGAACGGCCGCAGACATCAGCCGGCTGGACGATCCGGAAGTCGCTGACACCGTCGCCGCCGATATCCATCGCACCCGGCCGGACATTGTCTTCGTCGGTCTGGGCAGCCCGCGCCAGGAACTCTGGATGGCGGAAGTCGGCGCCCGCCTGCCGGTGGGATTGCTGCAAGGGGTGGGCGGAACCATCGACTGCCTGTCCGGTGCAGCCCGCCGTGCCCCTGCCTTCTGGGGCAATATGGGTCTGGAGTGGCTCTACCGCCTGCTGCAGGACCCGCGCCGCTGGCGCCGTCAATTGGCCTTGCCCCGCTTTCTGGGACTGGTTCTGCGCGAGCGCTTGCACCGGGGCATCTTCAACTTCAACTGACCCCCTCTCCCCGTCCTTCAACAGGCCCGCAGGCCGTGCTTCCAAGCAGCGACCTGCGGGCCTGTCCGATGATGAGACGCCCAGGGACCACGCTCCCGCGCGGCCCCTCTCCCGTCGTTCGCCCTTTGTCCATGCATACCATCAAACTTACGTTGGTCGCCGGTGCCCGCCCCAATTTCATGAAGATCGCGCCGCTGATCCGTGCCATCAAGAAGCATGGAGAGCACGTGCGCTACCGGCTCGTCGACACCGGTCAGCACAGCGACCCCGGCATGAACCGGATCTTTTTTGAGGAACTGGGCATTCCGCAACCCGATATCTCCCTGAATTGCGGAGGCAACAGCCAGGCCGAAGTGACGGCACGGGTCATGATCGCAATGGAACGCGAACTGCAGGAACACCCTGCCGACGGCGTCCTGGTCGTTGGTGATGTGAACTCGACACTGGCCGCCGCCATCGTCGCCAAGAAAATGCAGGCATCCCTGATCCACGTGGAAGCCGGGCTGCGCAGCGGCGACCGCTCCATGCCAGAGGAAATCAACCGGCTGGCAACCGACGCAATTTCCGATCTGCTGTTCGTCACCGAGCCATCCGGCCAGCAGGCACTGCTCGCGGAGGGCCACCCTGCCGAGCAGATTCACTTCGTGGGCAACGTCATGATCGACAACCTGTTCTACCAGCTGGAACAGCTGAAGAACGACCCCGGTCGTGGCGGCCGGGGCATGAGCCTGCGCGCGGAATTCGGCACCACAGACTATGGTGTCGTGACGATGCATCGGCCCAGCAACGTCGATTCGGCCGACAAGCTGGCGGGTCTCGTCCAGACACTGAGAACCCTGGCCAAGGATCTGCCGCTGATCTTTCCCGTACACCCCAGAACCCGGAGCCGTCTGGAACAATATGCCATCGACCTGGGGCCACATATCCGCACCACGCCCCCGCTGTCGTACATGGAGTTTCTGAGTCTCTGGAAAGATGCACAGATCATTCTTACCGACAGCGGTGGGCTGCAGGAGGAAAGCAGCGCCATCGGTGTGCGCTGCGTCACCATGAGAAACAGCACCGAACGCCCCGTCACGATCACCGACGGCACCAACATCCTGGCAGGCACCGACCCCGATCGCATCCTGCAGGTGACACGCCAGGCGTTGAATGCCCCTCCGTCCAGCCGACGGCCTCAGCTGTGGGACGGACGCGCCGCCGATAGAATTCTGGATATCATCGACTCTCCCGCCTTTGCACGATGACGCGCGCCAAACCTACGCCTCCCCCTGCGTCCGCCAGAAGCAGGGAACGGTTGGCCTTCATCCAGCCCATGCGCATTTCCAGCGCCGGCGCGGCACTCGCAGCGCTGTACCAGCCTGCCAGCGGCCGAGACACGGCGGTTCTGATCTGCAATCCGTTCGGACAGGAGGCCATTCGTGCCCATCGCCCGCTCCGTGTGCTGTCGGAGCGCCTGGGACGTTCGGGCATTCCAAGTCTTCGCTTCGATTATTTCGGAACCGGTGATTCACCCGGAGAAGATGGTGCCGGCCGCATGAGTCGCTGGCGCTATGACATCATCCAGGCCGATGCGCTGCTGCGTGAACGCAGTGGCTGCCCGCACACGATCTGGCTGGGACTGCGGCTCGGCGCCACGCTCGCACTGCAGGCAGCCAACGAGCTGAATGGCGCCCCCCCCCCCCGCCGCATCATTCTCTGGGAACCCGTCCTCGACGGCACCGCCTATTTGCAACACCTGCAGCGGATGCACCAATACTGGACGCGTTGCGCCAATGTCACCGACGAAGTGCTCGGCTTCCAGCTGCCTCAGCACCTGCGGCAGCGCATCCAGGCCATCCGGGCCGACAGCCTGCCCCTCCCGCAGGGAGTTCCGCTCGACCTGCTCTCGTCCAACCGGCTCGACGGCAGCACTGAATTCATGGCACGCGCCGAGCAGCAGACCCGCATCGAGATGCACCCTCAGGCGAGCCGCATCGAATGGACCTCGAACACGGCGCTCGCCAGCCAATGGGTTCCTGATGAAACCATCGCCTCCGTGCTGTCGATCTGCACGGTTTCCGCCTCATGAACACCTCCACCACCCATTACACCGAAGAAACCCGTTGCTTCGGCCCGGACAATCGGCTGATTGGTACATTGACCTTGCCCCTGTCCCCTCCCATACGACCGCTCCCCGGCCTGATCCTGCTCAACGCGGGCGTCCTGCCCCGCATCGGCCCTCACCGTCTCAATGTGGAACTGGCCCGTACTGCGGCGCAACTGGGCGTCCCCGCCATTCGTTTCGATTTTCCGGGTCTCGGAGACAGTGGCTTCACCAGCAGCCGGCTCTCCCATGACGACCAGGCACTGGAGGCCATCGAGCACGCGATGATGCAGCTGACCGACACCGCCTGCGCCCCCGACAAATTCCTGATCGCCGGTCTGTGCTCGGGCGCCGATGTCGGGCTGATGATGGCCAAGCGCAATTTCCGCATCGTCGGCCTGTTCATGATCGAACCCTATTACTACCCCAACGCGCTATCGCAACCGCTGCGCACGCTGCGTCGTCTGAAAGAGTACGGCCTGCTGCGTGCCAGTGGCCGTATCGCGCAGATCATCGGCCAGCGCATCGGTCGCCGGGCAGGCGCCGACGATGAACCACTGCCGATGGACCCCGAAGAGGGCGCCCGCCCCACGCCCAGCCGCGAAAAGTTCCTGGGCGACCTGTCCATGCTGCTGCGGCGCGGCGTGCATCTGGAGCTGATCTACGCCAACACCCTGATGGGGCGCTTCGACTTCCGCCACCACCATCGACACATCTTCCGCTATCTGGGCAAACAACCCCATTTCCATGTCGAACTGGTGCCCAACACCGACCATTCCTTCACGCGGATCGCCGCGCGCCAGCACCTCGTCCAGCGCATGAAACAATGGCTCGAGCAAAAGGCGCATCTGCACTACATCATCACCGAACAGAACACCCGCCATCACCCGAGGCTGGGCAGTTGAGCCGGAGAACTCGTGACGGTTCTCAGGCACCGGCTGGCGAATGCATCCGCGGCAAGGGATGGAAATCGCTGCGCGCGGACAGGATGAGACCCGGCGTTTCCTCGGTCAAACGCAGCGCCATCCCCAGTCCGAAGCGGTGGTACAGATAATCCCGCGCCTCCCTCAGACGCGGTGGACGATGGGCAAGATTGTGTGTGTCGGTGGCCACCACATGGACCATGCCACGGTTCAACAGAAAATGCGCCGTCTTGGCCGCGGTCGGTCCGAAGGCACCGATGACGGATGCGGCCGTCAGTTGCAGCAGACAGCCGGCATCGACGAAAGTGCGTATACGCGCCGGATCGCGCATCACCGCCTTGTTCCGCTCGGGATGAGCGATCAGCCAGCGAATGCCCTGCTCGGCAAACATCCGGCATGCCGTGTCCGCACCGGGCGGAATCGCACCGTCGGGGAACTCGATCAGCACCAGTGGCTGCCCCTCCCACATGCCAATGGCAGGCAATTCGCCCTGCTTCAGCAAGTCGAAGGCATCGGGATGCAGATGCACCTCACCGCCCAGATACACCTGAAGAGGAATGCCGGCATCGTGCAGCGCCCGCCTGCAGGCGGAAAACACCGGAGCCAAGGATGACCAGCTGTTATTGAATACCCCGGGATAAACATGCGGGGTCAGAACGGCGGCTCGGATACCGCTGCTGGCCATCGACTGCGCCAACGCCAGCGCATCGTCCATCGTCCTGGCGCCATCATCCACTCCAGGCAACAAATGACAATGGAGATCGATCATAGATATATATATGCCCCCAGTCGAACGGCACACCGTCCGAACCAGAAATAATGGCACGCTGCGTCGGGCCCACAGCGCGCCAGCCGATCACGGTACAGCTTACTTTGCGTTGACGAAATCCTGCCGGAATTCATCGAGCGCCACTTCGGTACCCGACCAAGCGGAGCGATACGCGGCGGTCAGCAGCGCCAGCGAGCGCAGTCCCTGGCTGCCATCGGTTTCCGGCTTGGCACGGCCACGCAGCACATCGATCACGTTCTTGTAGTAGAGCGGATGCCCGAAACCGTAGACCGATTCGGTTTC
>JBHADS010000080.1:0-2571 GCA_041855185.1 Lautropia sp.
CAGCCCATCCTGATTCTCAGCGATGCACGTCAGCGCCTCGACGTGCGTGCCATCCGCCTGCTGGTGGAGGCGCTGCTGCGCGATCCCGGCCGGGCTGCCATCAGCGGAGAACTGCAGCTCGAAGTCGGTGACGGCGATTTCGTCGGCCAGGGACTGGACGCCTACTGGCGTTACGAAAAATGGCTGCGTCGCACCGAAAGCGAGGTCGCCTCGACCATCGGTGCCACCGGCGCGCTCTATGCGATCCGCCGCGAAGCCTTCCGGCCGATTCCCGGCGAAACCATTCTGGATGATGTGCTGATCCCGATGCAGATGGTGCTGGACGGACACCGGGTCGGCTTCGAGGCAGGGGCCATCGCCTATGATCTGCCCTCCACCTCGATGGAGCAGGAAAAACGCCGCAAGATCCGCACGCTGGCCGGCAATTTCCAGTTGCTGCAACTGTGCCCCGCCCTGATCAGCTCTCGTCGCAATCCGGCCTTCGTCGGCTTCTTCTCGCACAAGTTCTGCCGCCTGCTGACGCCGCTGGCCCTGGTGCTGATTCTGCTGAGCACGATCCTGCTCGCCCCAGGCTCCTGGCTGTTCAGTCTGATGCTGCTGGCCGAACTGGGCGTGATCGCCGGCGCCATCCTGGCGCGCGCGCTGCCCTCGACACGTCGCTGGCTGCCGGTTCGACTGTCCAGCACCTTCGTCGAGATGCACCTGTTCATCGTGCTGGGCTTCATCGAGTTCCTGCGCAATCGCAACCTGCACCGCTGGAGCCATGAAAGCAAGGCGGAAGTCGAGCGTCCATTGCGCGTGCTCTACCTGGTGTCGCTGTTTCCCTGCTGGTCGGAGACCTTCATCGTGCGCGAGATCAGCGCGCTGCAGAAACGCGGGCTCGACATCCGCATCCTGTCGCTGAAGGCCGCCTGCGAACCGATGGTGCAGCCCGACGCCCAGCAGATGCTGCCGCTGGTGATCTACACACCGGGGGCGCTGGCCAGCCTGAAGACGACGCTGCCGCTGGTGCTGCTGCATCCGCTGCGCAGCCTCGGCGAGCTGTGGCCACTGCTGCGCAGCCTCTGGAAGCGGCCTGCCGAACTGCTCAAATCCCTGGTGAGCTGGTGGCGGACGCTCTCGGTCGTGCCCGCGATCCGGCAATTCGACCCCGACCATATCCACGCCCACTGGGCCACTTATCCCAGCACGGCAGCCCGCATCCTGGCCGGTCGCATCGGCCGTCCCTGGAGCTTCACGGGTCACGCCCATGACATCTTCATCCATGATCAGGATCTGAGCGGCAAGCTCTGTCAGGCCGACTTCAGCATCACGATTTCGGAGTACAACCGAAAACGGCTGGCCGAACGGATGCCCCCTTACCTGCAGGACCGTCTGACGGTCGTGCACTGCGGTGTCTGGACCGACGATCTGCATTTCGTGACCGAGGGCCGTGAGCCCGCGCTGATCCTGGCCGTCGGTCGCCTCGACCCGATCAAGGGTTTCATCCACCTGATCGAAGCCTGCGCCCGCCTCAAGCAGCGAGGTGTGCACTTCCGCTGCGAACTGGTCGGCGATGGTCCGCTGCGCGGCGAACTCCAGCGAGCCATCGGCCAGGCAGGTCTGCATGATCAGGTGACACTGCGCGGCGCGCTGCCCCAACAGGAAGTCAGGGAGCTTATCAATCGCGCCGCGCTTTTCGCACTGCCCTCGGTGCAGCTCGCCGACGGCAATGCCGATGGCATCCCCGTGGCGCTGATGGAAGCGATGGCCAGTGGTGCCACCGTCGTCTCGACCCGGGTCTCGGGCATTCCCGAACTGATCCAGCACGAGGAGAACGGGCTGCTGGTGGAACCCGCGCGTGCCGATCAGCTGGCAGACGCCCTCCAACGCCTGCTGGAAGATCCCGAGCTGCGCTGGAGGCTGGCGCAGGCCGGTCGCCTGCAGGTCGAACGGCATTTCGATGTCGACACCGAAGCCGGCAAACTGCTGGAGCGTCTGCTGAGCCAGCACCCGGGCCGGGCCGCGTTTCAGCACGGCCGGCGCGATCAGACCGGCTCGACGACCGCTGCCAACCCCGATGCGCGCGCCCAGGCCGCAGCCACCGACTCCGCCCCGGCACAGCTTGCGCCGCAGACACCGGCACTCCCTGGCGCTTCCGCATTCAGCACCGATGGCTCCCGCGGCACAGCGGCAGGCGCCGCCCCGCAGCCGGAGGCCGTGCTGCGCCCCGGCAGCCGGGTGCTGCTGATGACCGACGAAATGGAAGTGGGTGGCAGCCAGCGTCAGATCGTGCAACTGGCGATCGGCCTGCATCGGCGGGGCATCTCCTGCCTGGTGCTGTACTTCCGCCAGCGCTCCTTCCTCGTCGATGTGCTGCACGAGGCCGGCGTACCCACGCTGCAGATCGACAAGCGGCATCGCGTCGACCCGGCCTTCGTCGCCCGCCTGCGCCACAGCATCCGGTCCTGGAAAGCCGATGTCGTGCATTGCTTTTCGTTCACGGCCGAACTCTGGGGCACGGTGGCCGTGCAGAGCCTGCCCCGTGCACAGCGTCCGGTGCTGATCAGTTCGGTGCGCGGCACCTACGAG